>NZ_JBEZKL010000019.1:0-83164 GCF_040704695.1 Streptomyces sp. NPDC048411 | reverse complement strand
TGGGCAATGTCATGCGGAGCATCCTGCCGCGTCACGCTCGCCCCCGACCATCCGTTTATCCGGACGGTCGGGGGCGCGTACGTCCCCGGTGACGCCGGACGCGCCGTATGGGCGATGAGTCCGCAGTACCTTGCCGGCATGGCGAGCAAACGGCGGCCGTACTGGCGCACCCTCAGGTCGCCGACCAGCCTCGTCCTGTACCGGACCCCGGACGGATGGAGGTACGCCGTCCACTTCACCGGGCCGGCCGGCATCGCCGACGGCGCGCTCGCTGGTCCTCCGCCCTCGTCCGAGCCGGACATCGCGCAGGCGGCCCTGGTTCAGAAGGCGGAGGAACTCACCCACCGCCGGCTCGACGTCCTCTGGCACGCACCCGATCAACCGAACTGGTGGACCGGCACGGTCACCATCGCAGGGCCACTTCCACCTGCCTGAAGCCGGCGCACCGATGCGGTCGGAGTACTAGACCCCGACGGCGTCGGCCATCGCACCCCCAGCAGCAACCTCTCCGTACCAGTGCTGCTGTCGAAACCCGTGAACATTTCGATTCCCTCTCGGGCGGCGGCTGCCTCCCAAACCGGTGTACATCCGCTGCCCGTTCTCGCGGACAGAGCCACTGGCCAAACTGACCGACTTCCTGGTTGCCGAGGGGGTGGTCGACGACATCAGCCACGAGGGCCTGCGGGTCCTGCTTCGCCAGGAGGGCGTGTCCTTTCAACGCATAAAGACCTGGAAGACCTCCCACGACCCCGACTACGCCACCAAGAAGGCCCGCGTCGAGCACCTCTACGCGATCGCCGACGGCGAGGTCATACCCGAGCAAGGCGAGCCCGACGTCATCTTCTGCCTGGACGAGTTCGGCCCGCTCAACCTCCAGCCCCACCCCGGACGACAGTGGGCCGAGCGCGGCGGACGGCACAAGGACCCCGACCGGGAACCCCGGCCCCGGCGCCGGGCGACGTACACCCGCCCGCACGGGGTCCGGCACCTGTTCTCCGCCTACGACCTGGCCAAGGACAAGCTCTACGGACACATCAAGCCCAAGAAGAACCGCACGAGGTTCCTGGAGTTCTGCCGCTACCTGCGCAGCCTTTACCCGCTGGAGATCCGTATAGCGATCGTGCTCGACAACTTCTCCCCGCACCTGACCACGAAGAAGGACACCCGAGTCGGCGACTGGGCCGCAGCCAACAACGTCGAGTTCGCCTACACACCAACCAACAGCTCCTGGCTCAACCGCATCGAGGCCCAGTTCACCGCCCTGCGCTACTTCACCCTCGACGGCACCGACCACGCCAGCCACAAGGAGCAGGGCAGCATGATCCGCCGCTACATCATCTGGCGAAACCGCCACGCCACCGACGAACGCCTACGCCAAGTCGTCGACAGGGCAAACGTTGTCTGATGCGGCACTAGAGGGCGAAGCCTCAGGTGGTGGCGGAGCCGCCGTAGCGCAGGCGCATGAGCTTGATGCCTTCGCCGTCGGCCAGTTCGCCGTCCACGTAGGCGAACTGGCCGCGGTGGCGGATGTGCACCGCGGCAAGTTGGGGCCAAGTGGTACGGGCTCGTGTGGTGAGTTTCTGGGCGAGGGAGGACTTGGTCGACTCCGGCATGGTGGGCATGGGGTCATCCCGCCTGGTGGTGGTTGAGAGGGCTGCGGCAACATCCAGGCGGAAGATCCACTTCTGCTGATCGGCCGCCCTGCCTTGCCCGTTGCCGCCGCCCGCCGGATATCGCTGACCACCTCACAGAGGCATCGACTGAAGAAGATGGCCTATGGCCACAAGACCGCCTACCACACCCGGATGCGCGCACACGTCGTGCTTCATACGGCCCGGGGCCGTTCCCATGCGCGTATCGCCCGGGAGACCGGTCTGCACCTGGACACCGTGCGCACGTGGCGACGCCGGTTCGCCGAGGAGGGCATCTCGGGGCTGACCGACCGAAAGCGCTCCGGCCGGCGACCCTCGTTCACCGCGCTGCAGGCCGCCCAGGTCAAGGCCCTGGCCCCAACTGCCCGCCGAGACCGGGGCGCCGCTGTCCCGCTGGTCATGCCCGGAGCTGGCCCGCGAGGCGTGGCCAGCGGCGCCGGCTACGCGCTGCGCCGGTGGTTGGCACGGCGCCGGTAACCGGCCGCCCGCCTGGCACGCACCGTCCATGGAACATCCGCCAGCGCTGCCACGTCACGGATCGCCCGGCCTCTGGTGCTTACTTCCAACGTAGATACAAACGTGTCCGCCGACGCCTTGATCCGCTCCCGGAGGAGGAATAGCATCCGGCGCAATCGATCTTGGAGGGGGTCGGAGTGTCGAACACAAAACGCGTGAAGCCGGCGCTGATCGCAACGCTGATACCGATAGTGGTGCTCGGCGTCGCCGCGCAGCCGGCGATGGGGCAGGTGCCCGTGCCACCGCCGATCAAGACCTACGAGGGAGATCCCGGCCGGCTCGGCGACGCGGCGAGCTGGCGTACCCCTGAGTTCAAGCGGGACGCCGGCCTGGTGTCGATGGGAGCCGAATTCGCCTACGCCGCCGGCTACTCCGGCACCGGGATGAACATCGGCGTCGTCGACTCGGGCGTCTTCGCCGGGCACGTCCGGGAGCACGGAAGCCTGGACACGAACTACGCGGTCGGGGACCGCTACTTCTCAGTGGAGGCCCAGGGCGGCCAGACGGGCCCCACGCCGGGGTTCTACAACCCGGCGCTCAACGACAGCCACGGCACCCACGTCAGCGGGACCATCGGTGCAAGCCGCGACGGCGTCGGCGAGACACAACCGGCCGGGCCGGAGGCCAACATGCACGGCGTTGCGTTCAACAGCAACGTGTACATGGGCAACACCGGCAAGACGGACGGCGTGCTCTACGGTCTCCTGCCGGCGAACGCGACCGCCGCGCAGACGCCGGACGACGCCTACATCGGCAATGTCTACCGGGCCGTGAACTCCGCCAAGACGGCAAACGGCGAGCCCATCAGAATCGTCACCAGCAGTTGGGGTAGCCAGCCCAAAACGGAAAACTACAACACGTATGACGCGCCGCCCGGCAGCCCGGCGGGCTTCGGTCTGAACACGGCATGGCGCCTCTGGTCCACTCCGGACGGCGTCGTCGACGCGAACGGCAGCGCCGCCCACTGGCTGAACGGTGCCATCGAGGCCGCGCGTACCGGCACGGTCATCCAGTTCACCGCCGGTAACAGCGGCTACGTGAACCCGTCGCCGCGAGGCGCCGCGCCGTACTTCATGCCCGAGTTGGAGGGCAGCTGGTACACGACGTCGGGGATCAACCCCACCCAGGGGCGCACGTTCAACCCTGACGGCTCCGTCCTGGTCCCCGGCCAGCAGACGTTCAACCAGTGCGGCGTCGCGAAGTGGTCCTGCGTGACGGCGCCGGCCAACACCATCAACAGCACGACCGTGTCGGTCGTCAACGGCGTGCCCGAGCCCCGTTACGGCAGTTCGTCGGGGACGTCGATGGCCGGCCCGCACTCGGCGGCCGCACTGTCGTTGATCATGCAGCGCTTCCCGTACATGACCAACGAGCAGGCGCTCTACACGATGTTCACCACCGGCCGGCAGAACAACACGATCAGTGACGCGGCGGGCAGCGCCGTGCTGAACCCCACCAGCGGCCAGATCGTGCAGGTGCCGGACAGCCGCAACGGCTGGGGCACGGTCAGCCTGCGGGAGGCCATGAACGGCCCGGGCCAGTTCCTGGGGCCGTTCGTCGTCGACACGCAGGGGCGCGACGACGTGTGGTCGAACGACATCTCGGATGTCGCGATCCGGGCCCGCCAGCAGGAGGACGCCGCCGAGGCGGCCGCCTGGGCGGCGACCAAGGCCGCCAAGGGCTGGACCACGGGCCTGCCGGCCGACGCGAGCGACGCCGACAAGTCGGACTACGCCATCGGGGTCCGCCGTGAGCTGGCCCGCAAGGCCCGCGCCTACGAGGGCAGCCTCACGAAGCGTGGCGCCGGCACCCTGTTCCTCACCGGCAGCGAGACCTGGCACGGGACGAGCACCGTCCTCGACGGCAAGCTCTCGGTCGTCGGCTCGCACGCGAGTCCTATCGACGTGCGCGGGGGAACGCTCGGCGGCAGCGGCACCGTGGGTGACAGCATCGACGTCAGCGGCGGCGTGCTGCAGCCCGGTCTCACGGCCGACGAGGCCGCGCAGATCACCGGCGCTTCCGGGTCCGCAGGCAATGTCCTGAACGTCGGCGGGAACGCGACCATTGGCAAGCAGGGTCGCGTTGCCGTCACGATCTCCGACGACCGGGACTACACGAGCGTCCGGGCGGCGGGGAACCTGGTGCTGGACGGTGAGCTGGACCTGGACGTGCGGGGCAAGCTGACCCCGGGCACCGTGTTCACGATCATGAGCGGTAGCTCGATCAAGGGCGCCTTCCACGCGCTGCCGGAGAACCGGGCCCTGAACGTGGGCGGTTACCTGTTCCGGGTGTCCTACAAGAACAACAGCATGACGCTGACCGTCATGCACGCGGTGCCGAACAACGGGAATTGAGCCGTGACCCGTTAACTCAACTCGGCTTGACCACGGTCGAGCCGTGGTGAAGGGGCAGAAAGGAAGGGTGGGCCGCGACGCCGATCTCGCCGTCGCGGCCCATCGATTCACGTGGTCATCTGTTGCGACCGGGCGTCGACTCAGCCGCGCCGAACCCGTGTCGCTCGACCTCTGACGGCCGACGGAGCTCCATCTACTGGGCAGGCGCCGCCGGCCCGGAGTCGGCCACCCAGCCCGGTTGGGCGGCGACGAACGCGTCGACGGTGTCGTCCCGGACCGCCTGCAGCAGTTGCATGCTGGTCGGGCTGGGGATCTCGGCGCTGCCGACGCCCGGCACGGTGCGGCTGTTGAACGTGCCGTTGGTGGTCTTGATCGTGGTGATCGAGTCGGGGCGGATCCTCCGCAGGGCAAAGGCCCAGTCCTCCAGGCCGGCTCCCGTCTGTCCGAGGTGCTGGCCGTCGGGACCAGTCGATCCACGCGGCTGCGGCTGGTCCGTGCTCTGCCCGATCCCGAGGCCCGCACGCCCAGGGTGCTGGGCGTGGACGAGTTCGCCCTGCGCAAGGGGCACGTCTACGCCACGATCCTGGTGGACATCGAGACCCACCCGGTCGACGTGCTGCCCGACCGGGCCGTGGACACAGTCGCCGCGTGGCTGGCCAGTCATCCCGGTGTCGAGGTGGTCTGCCGTGACCCCTCCACCGTCAACGCCGAGGCAGCACGCCTGGGAGCGCCCCCCGCCGTCCACGTCGCTAATCGCTGGCATGTCTGGCACAACGTGGTCGAAGCCGTCGAGAAGACCGTCGTGAGCCACCGCGCGCTCCGCCTTCTGGGATACACCCCGCCGACCAAAGGTGCCCTGCACCACTCAGACTCCCCTACGTCCTTCCGCGGGACTGCATCCGGGCCAGAGAGGACGGCGGACCCGACCTCACCGCCCCGTATCCACCTCGGCGGCTTTCTTGCGCCCGCCGCCGGGGCGGCGGACCCGGACCAGCGGCTCCGCCCCCGCTTCCCACTCCTCGACGCCCTTGCGGACGGTGGTCCCGCCGGCTTCGGCCGCCTGCGAGACGGCCCGGCTCCCGCCGTGTCCCAGGATCCGGGCCTCGTCCCCCATCAACAGACGGCGCTGGCGCTCGTCCAGGCGCGGAAACAACACCGCGAATCTCACAGGCGGGGTCTCGTCTGACGCTTCCGCACCGTCGGCCAAGACTACGACCGCGGCCTCGACACCCTTGCGCACAGCTACGGAGTCGATGTGGCCGACTGAGGCCGTCGGGTCGGACCACGGACGGAACGTCAGGCGGCGGACGGGGGCGTCATCCGACGGGTCTCGCTACCAGCCGGCCTTCACTCCGTTGTAGGCCGTACGGCAGTCGGCGTTGGTGGCCTCCACGGCGAGCTTCTGCATGGCGTTCTGCCAGACCTTCTTGGCCACCTTCTCCAACTCCCGTGCCTGGGCGGGGACGTTCGGGGCGTACTTCTTGATCGTCCCGATGGCGGAGGTGGTGAACTTGTTGCACGCGGGTCCGGAGGCTTTCCGGTAGCGGGTGTCAAGGTCCGTGGCCACCGCTTGGCCGTTCTTGGTGGCCCAGTTGTTCCAGGCCGCACACGCCTCCTGGGTGAAGGCCTGCTGGTCGGCCTCGCTCAGGTTCCCGACCTCGTTCAGCATGGCGGTCTGGACCTTGTCGGGGACCGTGAAATCCGTGACGGGGAACTTGTCGAGGGTTGTGAGCAGCGCCTCCTGACACGCGGGCGGCAGCGGAGCCGCCTGCGCGGAGGAGGGGAAGGCCAGGGCGGAGGCGGACAGGAGAGCCGCAGTGAGGACCGCGTGCTGGACGGTACGCGAAAGAGTCATGAGGGTGGTGCTCCTTGCATGAAGAGTGTGGTGGTCAGGGGACGAATCAACGCCCGGTTACAGAACGATCTCCAGCTCCCGCAGGTCACGGCGGCTGTCCGGCCGGACGGCCGGTGGCCCGCCGGTCAGGTGGGTCGTACGTGCTGTGCGGCTGCGCCGGGCTCCATCGTGTGCGCGGGCGCGCCCGCGTTCACGCCGGGCCCGGAGTGGTCTGGGGTGCGTCGATTCCGTTCCGGTGGGAGTGCGTCGCGGGTACGCCGGCGGAAGACCATGAGCCCGGCCAGCGCCGCCCCCATGAGCCAGAGCAACTGGATCACGAGGCCCTGGGCCACCGGCGCGTGGGAAAAGGCCGCGGACATGCTGGCCTGCACGGCTCCGTACGACGGCAGGAAGCGCACGACGGCACTGTCCGACCCGGAGCTCGACAGGGGGTTCTGCAGGGCGGTATCGATGATGCTGATCATCAGGATGGCGAACATGCCCTCCACCTCACGGCGGAGCATCGAGCCGAAGACCACTCCGAGCGCGCCGTAGGTCAGGGCGGCGCAGAACAGCGCGACAGCGAGCATGAGGGGTTGTCGGGGGGACCAGGCGAAGCCGACGGCGGCCGTGGCGTATGCCGCGACGGCGGCGCAGACCAGGGTGAGCGCGGAGAGCTTGGCGAGGACCAGGTGGTGACGCGGGTACCCCGCCATGGCCAGGCGCCGATCGAAGGCACCGCCTGTGAAAGTGGCGGCGAACATCATGAAACCGGCGATCAGGGTGACCGCGTTCAGCGCGCCGGTGATCTGGGTGAGGTTGTTGCCGGGTGGGGTCAGGACCTCGTCCGTAGCCCGCAGCCGGAACGGCGCCGGCCGGTCGGGAATGGTCACGTAGGCCAAGGCGATCCATACGGGGATGTACAGCACCACCAACAGCATCGCGAACCGGTTGCGGGCGTGACCGATCAGCGCGTACCGGGAGGCCGTGGTGAACAGGGACCAGTGCCGCCTCATGCCGCCGCCTCCGCACACCGGTCCTGGCGGTGGAGGCGCCCGTCCTCCAGGCGCCACAGCTGGTCCAGCCGGTCGATGTCGTACGCCAGGTGCGAGACGACCAGCACCGAGCGGCCGGCGTCGCGCAGCCTTGTCGCCAGCTCCCAGAAGCGCAGATACGTCTCCCAGTCGAAGCCCTGGTAGGGCTCGTCCAGCAGTAGCACGTCCGGGTCGTGCATGAGCGCGAGGGTCAGGTTCAGCTTCTGCCGTGAGCCCCCGCTGAGCAGACCCGCACGCTGGTCGAGGTACTCGGTGAAGGCCAGGGTCTCCATCACTTCCTCGGCTCGCCGCAGGTCCGCGAGCCCGAAGGCGTGCCGGAAGAAGTCCAGGTGCTGGCGGACGGTGAAGGAATCGTCCAGGACGACGGACTGCGGGCAGTAGCCGAACCTGCCGCTGTGGTGCACCGAGCCCCGGTCCGGCCTGAGTTCACCGGAGAGGATCCTCAGCAGCGTCGTCTTGCCGGCGCCGTTCTCCCCGACGATCCCGGCGAGGATCCCGGGCCGCAGCCGGAGATCGACGCCCCGTAGAACGGCGTGCTGCCGGTAGGAGTGGTGTACATCTGTGACGTCCATCGCGCTGCTCCGTTGTGCCAGGTCTTCCGGATGGCCACGGAACCGGTCCGCGTCTTTCGAATCGGTGGCGGAACCGGGCCGCCCGTGCCCAACGAGCGGGCAGCGCAACGGAAACGGCGCCAGGAGCGGTTCCGTTCCACGGCGTCAATCCGGCGCACACCGCTTCACGCGTGCGGCGGTTTTGCCGGCCGAAGCAGGTTTCGGGGCAACCGGGGAGGCTAGCGTGGCCAGGACCGGGGTGTCGGCAGGTCCGCCCAGGTTCCGCCCCGGTCCACGGGTCAGGTACCGGGCCCGGGCGTCCAGGTCCGCCCGCCCTGACGCCGTCGCCGCGCCCCTCTGGCGGTCCTGTTCACATGGATGCCGGAGACGTCACGCACGTACGAGGAAGGTCGGTCAGTCATGCGGAGAACATGTGTGATCGGCGCCGGCCCGTCCGGCCTGGCCGCGAGCAAGGTCCTTGCCTCGCGGAACGTTCCGTTCGACTGCTTCGAGGCCGGGACGGGCATCGGCGGACTCTGGCGGTACGGCAACGACAACGGCATGTCGGGGGTGTACGCGTCGCTGCACGCGAACATCTCGAAGGAGAGCATGTCGTTCTCCTCCCTGGCCATGCCGGAGACCTACCCGGTCTTTCCGCACCACAGCATGGTCCTGGCCTATCTGGAGAATTACGCCGCGTCGTTCGGCCTGCACCGCCACATCGTGTGCGGCACAAGGGTCACCTCGGTGCGGCCCCGGGGCGACGGAAGCTGGGAGGTGGTCTGCCTGCGCCGCGGCGACGCGGCAGAGGAGACGCGGCGATACACCGAGGTGGTGGTGGCCAACGGGCACCACTGGGACCCGCGCCTCCCGGCCCCCGCCGTGCCCGGTGCCGAGGAGTTCGAGGGGACTGCGATCCACTCGCACGACTACCGCGCCCCTGGCCCGTACGCCGGCCGGCGGGTGCTGGTGATCGGCATGGGCAACTCCGCGTGCGAAATCGCGGCGGAGATCTCGCGTACGGCGGCGCGGACGTTCCTCTCCGCGCGCGACGCGGCCCATGTGTTCCCCAAGATGCTGCTCGGCCGTCCGGCGGACCACCTGGCGTGGAGCCCGCTGGCCGATCTCCCGCGGTTCCTCAAGGACCCGGCGTTGCGGCTCCTCCTGCGGCTCACCCGCGGTGCCCCGGCTCATTACGGGCTCCCCGAACCGCTCCGCGGACCGCTCGCAAGCCACCCCTCCACTTCCGACGAACTCCTCGTCCAGCTGGCCCGGGGAGCGGTCACACCGAAGCCCGGCGTCAGTTCCTTCGGCCGGGACACAGCGGCCTTCAGGGACGGCAGCCGTGAATCGGTGGACGCCGTGGTATACGCCACGGGCTACAAGATCTCCTTCCCCTTCCTGGAACCCTCCGTGTTCGCCGCCCCGGACGGCCGCACGGAGCTCTATCTGCGCACGGTCCCGCCCCGCATCCCCGGGCTCTACTTCATGGGGCTCGCGCAGCCCTCCGGTGCGGCCTTCCCGCTGCTCGAACCGCAGGCGGAATGGATCGCCGAGCTGATCGAGGGCGCGGTCGCCCTGCCGTCGCCGACGGACATGACGCGGGCGATCGCGCGCGAGTGGCTCCGCCATCGCAAGACGTACGTGTCCACCTACCGCCACGGGATCGAAATTGACTTCCACTCCTACCGAAGAGCCCTTCGCCGGGAACGCCGAGCAGGCAGCCGTCGGGCACGCGGCGCCGTCCCGGCCCTGCCCGCCGTGGCCGGCCTCGCCCCGGCAGCCGACGCCATGTGATCCGCTCAGCCAGGTGTTCCAACGGATGTCCGGCACACACCAGTTGGCGGTGGGGTGGGCGGTGCGCTTCCGTGGGGAGCCGCCCTCACCGGACGCCTTGCGCCGGCACGTACGGGCCAGGCTCGCGGACCTTCCGACGCTGACCCACCGTGTCGAGGCGGAGCTGGGGCCTCGTCCCTGCTTCGTGCCCGTCCCGGACCTCGACCTGCGTCAGCATGTACGCGGTCTCCTCGTGACGGATCCCCGGGAGCGGTGGCAGGACTGTGTCCAGGAAGTGCTGGTGCGGCCGCTGCCGACCGCACCCCGCCCGCCCTGGGACCTCTGGCTGATTCACGGGTACACCGGTACCACTGGCCTGCCCGAGTACGTGCTGGTGTTCCGCATCCACCACGCTCTGGAAGACGGCGCGGGGCACCACTACGTACTACGGACGCTGTTCACCCCGCGCGTCGCACCGCAGAAATCGCCCGCTGTCCAGGACACGCCTCCGCCCGCCGACGGCGTGGGGCGGGGCTCCTCCCGTGCCGTGCTGGGCATCATGGGCGACGTAGCCCGGAGCCTGCGGGGCACCGGCACCTGGTCCGTGTTGCGTCGGCCGCCGACGGGGAAGCTCGCCACGGCCGTCGGGACGGTGGAGACCCGGCGGCTGCTCGCTGTCTCCCGGGCCCTGGGTACCGACGTCAGCACGGTCTTCCTGACCGCGCTGACCGGGGCGATGCGGGCTGTCGCCCTGGCCGAGGAAGAGCGTCCGGCTCCTCTCACACTCCTCTGGCCCCTGTCGGTCCGGACCGGTGGCGAACGGGGCGCGGTGGGCAACTTCCTCACCATGGTGCGTCTCCGGCTGCCCTGTGAGGAGCCCCTTCCGCTGCGCCGTCTCGCCTCGTTCTCACGCCAATTGGAGCCCGGGCGCGTCGAGCGGAGGATGCACACCTCCCGCGCTCTCATGCGGCGCGCGCCGCGTCCGGTGAGCCTTGGCACGCTGCGACTGCTCATGCGTCCGCGCCACGCCTCCCTCACCGGCACCTATTTCCCCGCGGCCGTGCCACGGCCGGTCCTCGGTGAGGCACGGATGGACGGCGCGCTCGGGCTGGGCGCTCCCCTGCCGGGCCAGCTCTGCCATCTGACGCTGCTCAGGTACCGGGCCGAGTGCACGCTCTCCGTCGTCCACGACACGGCGTTCGCCCACGGCTCGGACCTCCCGGGGCTGTGGCTGACGGCCCTGGCAGAACTCGAAGCGGTGGTCTGACACAGACATCTTGGCCCGGGGGCCGCACCCGAGCGGGTCCGTAGGGCCCCCGGTGCCGCCCCGTTCACACCGGCGCCGAGGTCCCCTCCAGTTCACCCACGGCCTTCTCCCACAGTTCCGGAAGGAGTTCCCCGAGCGGAAGGGCGCGGTCGGCCACGAAGGACACCTCGGTCCAGCTCCCGAAGAACGACAAGCCCACTCCGAAAAGATGCCCGGGCACGAGCAGGGGGAGCAGGGCGACGCCCGTCACCTGGCTGTCCCCCAGGCTTCCCTTGTCGGCGACCGGCATGGACGTGGCCATGACGTCGGTGACGCGCGGGGAGAGCATCCTTCGCAGGTACCACTCGGTCGGGCGGTCCGGCATGTAGCGGACCAGGTCCTGAATCGCCTGCCGCCATGCCTCGCCCCGCAGTTTCCGGGTCATCGCCATGACGTGCTCCAGTCGCCGAAGGGGCGAGTCGCCGTCCTGGGTCCGGGTCCCGCGTTCCGGGGCGGTCCGCACGGGCAGCTCCAATGGCAGGGCGAAACAGCGGTTGCCCCAGGTCTGTTCCTCGTCCGGGCGGCGTGCGTCGACGGGCAGCAGTGCCGTCACCCGGGGAAGCGGTACACCGGACTTGGCCGACCAGACCGACAACGCCCCGGCGAGCGCGGCCAGATGGGCGTCGTGGGCCGATCCGCCATGTGCCGTACCGATCCGGCGGAGGGCGTCCGCCGGTACGCGCCCCCGCCACAGCCGCCGCTCTCCCGTGGGAACGAAGGGGATGGCCGGACGGTGGCCGCGAACGGCGAGGGAGTCGGCCAGGAACACCGTGGTCAGCCCGACTGCCGTGCCCACCCGCCGGGGCAGACCGGCCAGGCGGCCCTTCCTCGGCACCGGGCGGGCCGAGGGCTCCCCCTCGCCCAGCATGGCCCGGAACGTCATCGCGGCGGCCGAACCGTCCTGGCAGGCGTGGTGGAAGCGGTAGCACAGGGCGTACTCGTCGGGCGCACGGCCGTGGACCAGCCAGAACCCCCAGTAGGTGCCGGGCGCGAACGGCGCGTTGAGCGCGGTGTGCAGGGCGGCGTCCCACCCCGCGGGCCCCCTTGCGACCACCTCGTGGACGTGCCGGTCAACGGTGAAGGCCGCATCCGGCCGCCACCGGGGGCGCCGTGAGCCGCCCTCGACCCGGCTCGTGAGCAGGGGCAGCCGGCCCAGGCGTAAGCCCACGTACGCGCGGAGGTCTGCCAGGCTCGGGGGCGGACCGCTCAGGTACACGACGCCACCGGCGTCCCAGCGGACGTCGGGGTGGCGGCGTTCCATGCTGAGGAACGCGCGGTCGAGCGAGTGGGTGGGGTGGCTGGGGAAGGGAACGGACTGGGCTGACGGATCGGACACGGGCATCGGGGAACTCCAGTTCGTGACAACGGACGGGCAGGCGGGGCGAGGCCGGGCGCTCGGCCACCCCGACCGACCGGGACGGACCACCGGTCAGAAGGGCCGCCGACCAGTGCGAGTCCGCAGCGACGCCGAACGCGTCACCTCGCCCTGAATGAGACCGACCAGCGATAGGGAGCGTGGAGTAAGGAGCGGGTCGAGAGCCGAGTCTGGGCGTTCAGCGGGAGGAGAGCGCTGCGGCGCTGCGCGCGACGAGCGGTGTGCGTCCAGGCGAGAGCTGTCGGCACGCGACGCCGCGGGCCCTCTTACCGGTCGGTCTCAGTACGGTTTATATCCGGCCGCGGTGAACGGTCGTACGCGCCCGCAGCCCCCGAAGCACGTGCTCCCCTCCTGCCGTACCGGGCTCGTCGCCCGGCACCGCCCGCCGGCGGGGACGCGGACCCGCCCGGGACCGCCTACCGGCCACCGCCCGCGAGATCACCCGAAAGGGGGACGGCCCTCCCGGCGGCCCGCTCGGTCCCGCTGCCTCCGTTGCGTCCGTACGGCCAGGCGCCCCGGCCCGCGGCGGGGGCGCCGACGAGCCGCCCGGGACACACACGGACCGTGGCGTGGGTACTTCGTTCGGGTGAGCCGGTGGGATCGGGGGCTCCATCACCGTCCGCCGTCTGGCACTGTGTGCCCTGCGCCAGTGGTCATCAAGCCCGGGAGAGGGCCTGAGGAGCCCCCGGCGGGGCCGGAGGACCGGCGGACGCCCGTTGCACCGGGTCGGCCGGATGAGTCAGGCCGCGCACGCCGCGACCGCCGGTGTCATGCCGCGCCGTGGGACGGCCGGATGCATCTCGCTCCTGGCCGCCGCAACGGCCCCGGCGTCAACCGCCATCGCACGCGGTTAGTGGTCCTGTCCCTTTCCGAGCTCTTGGAGCCAAGGTCATGCACGTCGCCCTCACCGGCGCCACCGGATTCCTCGGACTGCGCCTGCTGCGCTGTCTGCTCGACACGCACCGGTCGGTGACGGTCCTCGTCCACGCGGGGTCCGGTGACGCGCTGCGCCGCATCACCCGGTTCTTCGCACTGACCGGCGCTCCCGAGCCGTTCGTCGCCGAACTCCCCGACCGGCTACGGGTGGTGGAGACCGAGTTGGAGCAACCCAGGCTGGGGCTGCCCAGGCGCGCGTTCCAGGAGTTGGCCGACGGTCTCGGCGCGATCTGGCACAGCGCGGGCAGCATCAACCTGGAGGGAGACCTTCCCGAGCTGCGCCAGACCAACGTCGAAGGGACCCGGCATGTACTGGAGTTGGCCGCCGCCGGACGCGAGAGACCCGTGGTCCACCACGTGAGTACCGCTTTCGTGGCCGGGAGTCGGCGTGAGGGGGTGGCGTATGAGGACGAGCTGGACGACGCGTACGGCTTCGAGAACGCCTACGAACGCTCCAAGTACGAGGCGGAGGTGTTGATCCACGCGTGGTCGCGGGAGCACCGCCGTCCGGTCGTGGTGCTGCGGCCGAGCATCCTCGTCACGGACCTGCCGCCGCACCCGGAACTGCCCTCGCATCCGCTTCAGGCCATCGAGCGGGTCCTGCGCGACGCGCGACGCACCGTCGGTCCCGGGAGCCTGGGCCACGACGGCGACGGGCCCGGCGGCCCCCACGGCGCCGACCCGGGCGGCCGTCCCCGCGTCCGGTTGGTGGGTCATCCGCACGGCCGGCTGAACCTGATGCAGGTGGAGCACGCGGCGGAGGTCATGGTGCGGCTGGCCGGCCGGACGCCCTCGGGCGGAGTCGACACGTACCACATCGTCCATGACCGCGACGTGCCCGTGCTGACGATCGCAAGCCTGCTGGAACGGCTGGTTCCGTTGTCGATCGACCTGGTCGCCACGAAGCCGGACGACCCGTCGGCGCTGGAGGCCCTGGTGGACTTCTACCCGGGCCTGACTGCCTACCTGACCCACCGACGGCGCTTCGACGACACCCGGGTCCGGGCCCTGTTCGGGCCGTCGGCGGCCTCCGGCCGGGTGGACCTCGACTACCTGTGGTCCGGCCTGGTTCCGAGGGACCGGGTTCCCGCCGGGCCGCCGCCCACGCCCACCGCCGCCTTCCATTCCGCCCGGCACGCCTGATCCGCACACCTCCTCTCCCGCTGGAGCCCCTCCGTGTCCGTCCTCTCCGCTCCCGACGCCCCCGCCGCGTCCCCGCCGGTCTTCTCCCCCGAGGAGATCGCCACCCGGGCCCGACGGATCCGGGAACCCGTACACATCGTCAGCGGGCCGAGCGGCCGTGAGCTGGGAATCGCGACCGGCCCCGTACCCGACGGCCCGGTGCTCGGGACGCTGCCGCCGCTGTACCCCGAGTGGCTCGGCGGCCGCACCTTCTGCGAGGCGCACGGCGTCCGTTTCCCTTATGTGGCGGGCGAGATGGCGAACGGCATCGCGACCACCCGGATGGTGTCCGCGATGGCCCGGGCGGAGATGCTCGGGTTCTTCGGCGCCGGCGGCCTGGCGTATGCCGAGGTGGAGCGGGCCGTGCACGCGCTGGCCCAGGAGTTGCGGTCCCGGCCGAACTGGGGCGTGAACCTCATCCACTCACCGGCCGAGCCCGCGCTGGAGTTCCGCGTCGCCGAGCTGCTGCTGCGCTGCGGTGTGCCCCGGATCTCGGCGTCGGCGTTCATGGAGCTGACCCCGGCTGTCGTGTTGTGCTCGGCCCGGGGACTGCGCCGGGGCGCCGACGGCGGGATCGTCCGGCGCACGCGGATGCTCGCCAAGGTCTCCCGGCCCGAGGTGGCCGAGAGGTTCCTCTCGCCCGCCCCGGCCGCGCTGCTGCACCGGCTCGTCGCGCAGGGGAAGCTGACCCCGGAGGAGGCCGACCTGGCGGCCCTGGTGCCGGTGGCCGAGGACATCACCGTGGAGGCCGACAGCGGCGGTCACACCGACAACCGGCCGTTGTCGGCGCTGCTGCCGAGGATCGTCCTGCTGCGCGACGCGCTGTGCCGGCGGTTCGGCTACCGCCGGCCGGTCAGGATCGGCGCGGCCGGCGGGCTGGGCACGCCGGACGCGGTGGCCGCTGCCTTCGCCCTGGGCGCTTCCTACGTGGTCGTCGGATCGGTGAACCAGACGGCCACCGAGGCGGGCCTGTCCGAAGAGGCCAAGGCGATGCTCTGCGAGGCGGATGTCGCCGATGTGGCCATGGCGCCGGCGGCGGACATGTTCGAGCTGGGTGTCACGCTGCAAGTGCTGTCCCGGGGGACGATGTTCGCCCAGCGGGCCGGCAGGCTCCACACGGCCTACCGGGCGCACGGTTCGCTGGAGGAGATCCCGCCCGCGGTGCGCGCCGCGATCGAACGGGACGTGCTGCGCGCCTCGTTCGACGAGGTCTGGCAGCGCACGCGCGCGTTCTGGGAGCGGCGCGATCCCTCGGAGATCACGCGTGCGGAGACCGATCCCAAGCACCGTATGGCGCTGGTCTTCCGCTGGTACCTGGGCAGTTCCAGTCGGTGGGCGATCACCGGCAAGGCGGCCCGGCGTGCCGACTACCAGATCTGGTGCGGGCCGGCGATGGGCGCGTTCAACCGCTGGGTCGCGGGCACATTCCTGGCCGAACCGGCGAACCGGTCCGTGGTGCAGATCGCGCTCAATCTGCTCGAAGGCGCCGCGGTGCTCACCCGCGCCCACCAACTGCGCACCTACGGAGTTCCGTTGCCGCCCGAGGCATTCGCCTACACCCCGTGCGGGCTGGCATGAGCGGCCCCGGCGCCCCGGAGGCGTCAGCAGCAGCCGTCCACCCCCGAGGAGATGCCGTGTCCGCCACCGCCCCTGGGCAGGTGCCCATCGCCGTGGTCGGTGTCGGCGCCCTGGTGCCCGGCGCGACGGACGCGGCCGGCTACTGGCGGATCGTGACCGGCGGCCGGGACCTGATCACCGAGGTGCCCGCCTCCCGCTGGCTGGTGGCGGACCACTACGACCCGGACCCGGCCGCCCCCGACAAGACGTACGCCCGCCGGGGCGCCTTCCTGCCGGAGGTGGACTTCGACCCGTTGGCGTACGGTGTGCCGCCCGCCAACCTGTCGGCGACGGACACCTCCCAACTGCTCGCCCTGATGGTCGCCGACCAAGTGCTGTCCGACACCGGCGGTCTGTCGGGCGTGGACCGGGACCGGATCGGCGTCGTCCTCGGCGCGGCCGCCCTGGAGCTGCTCCCGCACATGTACGGGCGCGCCCATCGCCCGGTGTGGCTGAAGGCGTTGCAGGAGAGCGGTCTCGCCGAGGCCGAGGCGCAGGCCGTGTGCGACCGCATCTCTGCGCACTTCAGCCCATGGCAGGAGTCGACCTTCCCGGGCCTGCTCGGCAATGTCGTCGCGGGCCGGATCGCCAACCGGTTCGACCTGCACGGCACCAACCACACCACCGACGCCGCCTGTGCCAGCTCCCTGGCGGCACTGTCCACGGCGGTCGGTGAGCTGGCGCTCGGGCGGGCCGACCTGGTGATCAGCGGCGGTGTGGACACCGGGAACGACATCGGCATGTTCCTGTGCTTCTCCAAGACGCCCGCGCTCTCCCGCACCGGTGACTGCCGACCGTTCTCGGATGCGGCGGACGGCACCATGCTCGGCGAAGCGGTCGTCATGTACGCACTGAAGCGGCTGTCCGACGCGGAGCGGGACGGCGACCGGATCCACGCGGTGATCCGGGGCATCGGCACCTCGTCCGACGGCAGGAGTACGGCGATCTACGCGCCACTTCCCGACGGTCAGGCACGGGCTCTGCGACGCGCCTATGAGGAGGCGGGCTACGGTCCGGAGACCGTGGAGCTGGTCGAGGCACACGGGACCGGCACGAAGGCCGGTGACACCGCCGAACTGACGGCGCTGCGCGAGGTGTTCGAGGCGTCGGGGCGTACGGACGGGCAGTGGTGCGCGATCGGCTCGGTCAAGTCGCAGATCGGCCACACCAAGTGCGCGGCGGGCGCGGCGGGGCTGCTCAAGGCGGTCATGGCCCTGCACCACAAGGTGCTGCCGCCGACCATCAAGGTCGACCGGCCGATGCCGGCGGCCGCCGCCCCCGACGGCCCGTTCTACGTCAACACCGAGGCCCGGCCGTGGGTGCGGTCCGCCGGTCATCCGCGCCGGGCGTCGGTGTCGAGCTTCGGCTTCGGGGGCAGCAACTTCCACGTCACGCTGGAGGAGTACGTGCCCTCGGGCACCCCGGCCCGGGTGCCGTCGCGCCATCGCTCCGCGCCGAGCGAACTCGTCCTGTTCAGCGGCGCGTCGCCGTCCGACCTGGTGCCGCCGGAAACGTGCGGCGACCGTCCGCTGGCTGCGCTCGCTCGGGAGAGCCACAGCGCGTTCTCGCCCACCGACCCGGTGCGGCTGGCCGTCGTCGCCACGGGCACCGAGGACCTGAGGAAGAAGTACGCACAGGCGCTCACCCTGATCCGGCAGCGGCCCGGCACGGCGTTCTCGACACCGAACGGCGTCCGGTACGCCTTCGGGGACCCCACGCCCGGCCGTCTCGCCTTCCTGTTTCCGGGGCAGGGATCCCAGTACATCGGGATGGGCGCCGACCTCGCGATGCTGTCGCCGGCCGCCCAGGCCGTGTGGGACCGGCTGGGCGGGACCAGGTTCGACGGGCGGCCCCTGCACCGGGTGGTGTTCCCGCCGCCTGCCTTCGCCGACGAGGAACGCGCGGCCCAGGCGGCACGTCTGGCCGCCACCGAGTGGGCGCAGCCCGCGCTCGCGGTGCACGCGCTCGCACTGCTGGACGTACTGCGGGGTCTGGGACTGCAACCGGACTGCGTGGCGGGCCACAGTTTCGGTGAGCTGGTGGCGCTGCACTGCGCGGGTGTCCTGGACGCCGATTCGCTGGTCGGTCTGGCCCGCAGACGCGGTGAGCTGATGCGGGACGCGGCCGTCGCACCGGGCGCGATGCTGGCCGTGGCGGCGGACCGCGAGCACGTGGTGGCGGTGCTGGCCGGTGACGAGTTCGGCGACATCTGGCCGGCCAACCTCAACTCCCCCAGCCAGGTGGTGCTTTCGGGTACGACGGAGGCTGTCGCGCGCGCCGAGAAGGCGTTCGCGGCCGAGGATGTCGGCACGCGCCGGCTGACCACTTCGACCGCTTTCCACAGCCCGCTGGTCGCCCCGGCCGGTGAGCCGCTCGCCGCGTTCCTGCGCACGGTCCCGCTCACGGAGCCCCGGATCGAGGTGTACGGCAACGCGGACGCGGCACCGTACCCGTCGTCGCCCGACGAGGTACGCCGCCGGATCGCAGGCCACCTGGCCTCACCGGTGCTCTTCCAGGACCAGATCGAGGCGATGCACGCGGCGGGGGTGCGGACCTTCGTCGAGGTCGGCGCGGGCACCGCGCTGACCGGCCTGGTCGGACAGATCCTCGGTGACCGCGAGCACGCGGCCGTCCCCCTGGACCGGGCGGACCGGTCCGGGGTCAGCACCCTGCACACCGCGCTCGGCGAACTCGCCGTACGCGGTATCCCTCTCGACTTCGATCCCCTCTGGGCGCCGTACGCCTCGCCTGGAACCTCAGTGAAGGAGCGCAAGCCCCGGATGACCGTGAAGATCAGCGGAGCCAACTACGGTCAGCTCTACCCGCCCCGCACCGAAGCCGCCGAACCACCGCCGCCCGCACCCACGCTGGAACGCAGGCCGGAACACCACCCGCATCCCGCCCCCGCCCCCTCGTCCGACATCCCGACGGTTCCCATGTCCGCGTACACACCCGCTCCCGCCCACACTCCGGAGCCGTCGGCGTACGAGACGGCGCCCGCCCAGGAACCGGAGCCCGCGTACGGAGCCGAGCCGTCGCACGACCCCGGGCCCGCCTACGACCCTGTGTCCACGTACGGTGCCGAGCCCGATGCCGCCCTCGGCGCCGAGTGGTACGCCGCGGTGGAGAGCGTCCAGCGGCAGACGGCGGAGGCCCACGCGGCCTGTCAGCGCATGCTGACCGAAAGCCATATGGCTTTTCTGCGGATGGCCGAGACCACCCTGGCCGCGATGCTCGGGGTACAGGGCATCGGCGGTGTGCTCGACGCCCCGGCTCCCCCGGCACCGCTGCCACTCCCCCGGCCTTCGCCACCCCGGCGGGCCCCTGCACCCGTGACACCGCCCCCGGCAGCGGTCGGCGTTCCCGGGGCCATGCCCGCCTTGGTACCCGCCGTGCCCGGCGAGGCGCCGTCGCCCGCACCGGTCGCCGCCGAGGAACGGGCCCCGGCCGCCGTCCCGGTGGACCCCTCGGCACCGGCCGCCGATGCCGCACCTCTGTCGGCACCGGAACTGGAGGAATTGCTGCTCTCGGTGGTGGCCCGGCTCACCGGCTACCCGACGGAGATGCTCAACGTGGACATGGAGTTGGAGGCGGATCTGGGAGTCGACTCGATCAAGCGCATCGAGATCCTGTCGGCCGTACGCCGGAGGGTGGGCGACGTGGCGACGGGAGACGTCGGACAGCTCGGTAAACTCCGCACGCTGCGCGAGATCGTCGAGGCGCTCACCGCGGCCGGCCGACCGCCCGGCGCCCCGGCGCCGGACTCCCCGGCCGTGGCCGAATCCCCCGCCGGGACGGCCGCCGCCGTCCCGGCGATCCCCGCCATGCGCACCGGGTCCGGGCAGGAGACGGCGCTGACGAGGCTGGTGCCGCGCGCGGTGGAGTCACCGGTGTCCGGCCTGGCGACGGCGGGGCTCCTGGACGGGCCGCTCGTGGTGACGGGCGGGGGCGCCGACGGCGCCGCGATCACCGCCCTCGTCGCGCGGAAGCTGGCGGAGCACGGCGTGGACGCCACCGCCGTGGCGGAGGTGCCCGAGGATGCGCGCGGTGTCGTGCACCTCGGCGGGCTGACCGGGGGCGGCACGCCGGACGATGCGCGGGAGGTCCACCGGTCGGTGTTCCGCGCGGCGCGCGCGGTGGCGGCACAGGCCGCCGAACGGGGCGGACTGTTCGTGACCGTGCAGGATACCGGAGGCGACTTCGGGCTCGGCGGCCACGCACCCGACCGCGCGTGGCTGGGCGGCGTCGCTGGTCTGACCAGGACCGCGGCGAAGGAGTGGCCGGGTGCCTCGGTCAAGGCCGTCGACTGCGAGCGGGGTGGTCGGAGCGACGAGGAGGTCGCCGAGGCGATCGTGCGGGAACTGCTCGAAGGCGGCCCCGTTCCGGACGTAGGTCTCCGCGCGGACGGTACCCGCATCACCCTGCGGACGGTACCCGCGCCGGTGATGCCCGGTAAGACCTGGCGGATCACCTCGGAGTCGTTGATCGTGGCCACCGGAGGGGCCCGCGGGGTGACCGCCGCCGCGCTACTGGACCTGGCCAGGACCCACCGTCCGCGGATCGTGCTGCTCGGCAGGACGGCACCGGCTCCCGAGCCCGCAGGGCTCGCGTCGGCCGCCGACGCACCGACGCTCACCCGTCTACTCTCCGAGCGTTCGACCGAGGACGTGGAGAACTCCTCGCCTGCCCGGATCGCGGCGCGGGCCCGGGAAATCCTGGCCGCGCGCGAAGTGCGGGCAACCCTGGCGGCGCTGGAGGCGGCGGGGTCCCCCGTCCGGTACGTCCAAGTGGACGTCCGCGACGGCGACGCCGTCGCCGCCGCACTGCGCGACGTACGTGACGCGTGGGGGCCGGTCACCGGCATCGTGCACGGTGCGGGAGTACTGGCCGACAAGCGGATCGCCGACAAGACCGACGAGCAGGTCGAGCAGGTGATGTCCACCAAGGTGGACGGTCTGCGCGCGCTGCTGGCCGCGACGGCGGACGATCCGCTGGACGTGATCTGCCTGTTCTCCTCAGTGGCCGCCGTGTTCGGCAATGCGGGGCAGAGCGACTACGCCATGGCCAACGAGATCCTGGGTCAGGTCGCGTCCGCCGAGCAGGCCCGCCGCCCTGGCTGCCTGGTGCGGTGCGTCGCCTGGGGTCCGTGGCGCGGCGGCATGGTCACGCCCGCTCTGGCCGGGCATTTCGGCCGGTCCGGGGTTCCGCTGATCCCTCTGGAGCAGGGGGCGGCCGCTTTCACGGCCGAGCTGGACGGCACAGCCGGCGAGGCCCGCGTCGTCCTGGTGGCCGGAGACGATCCGGCGGCCCTGTCCCCGGCCGGCGATCCGCGTCCGGCACAGCTGCTGGTCCGGGCGGACAACCTGCCACAGCTGGCCGACCACGCGCTCACCGGGGTTCCCGTGCTGCCCGTGGCGATGGTCCTGAACTGGTTCGCAGGGGCGGCCACCGCCTGGCTGCCAGGTGCCGGCCCACTCGTCCTGCGCGACCTGCGGGTGTACAAGAAGTGCACCCTGCCCGAACTGGCCGGCACAGGCCACCGGCTCACCGTGCACGGCAGCCGGGGCGCGGCCGGTTCGCCGTCGGGGCTGGAGGCGGAACTGCGCGGGGAGAACGGGGTTGCGCACTTCCGGGCCGTGCTGGACACCGGGGCCGAAGAGCAGGATCCGGCCACGTGGGGCAGCCCGGACGGCCTCAAGCCGCTGGACCGCACCGAGTTGTACGACGGGGAGAGCCTCTTCCACGGCCCCCGCTTCCACTCCGTCCGCTCGCTGCACGGTGTTTCAGAGCACGGAGCCGAGGCGATCGTCGCGGGCGTGCGCGTCTTGGAATGGCCGGGTGAGCACTGGTCGCTCGACCCGGCCGCCATCGACGGCGCGCTCCAACTCGCCCTGGTCTGGGCGCAGGAGGTACTCGATGCGGCGACGCTGCCGATGGCCGTCGCGGAGTGCAGGGTGCACCGGCGCGGCCCGGTGGACGGCAGCGTGCGGTGTGTGCTGCGAGGCCGCAAGGTTCACAGCACGGGGGCGCGCTGCGACGCGGCGCTGATCGACGCCGACGGAGCCGTCCGTCTGGAACTGCTCGGCGTGGAACTCGTCCGCCGCCCCTCCTGAGAGCCTGTCGGGTGACCTTCGATCGGAGAGCGGACGCGGCGTGGTGCGTGCGATTCCAAGGCGCCGGGATGGCCTCGTAGCAAAGCTACCAGGGCATTTCGGCAACGCCGGAAGCGTGCGTGCCACGCCGTGGCCACCCGATCAGAGGTCGCCCGACAGGCTCTGAGCCCCGGCCCCTCCGAACCAGCCCCGCCCTGCCGTGAAGTGAGACCTGCATGACATTCGAACCGATCGCCGTCGTCGGCCGGGGCTGTGTGCTGCCCGACGCGCTCGATCCGGACACGTTCTGGGACAACATCGCCGCGGGCCGCACCAGCCTGTCGGCCATCCCGGAGGGCCGGTGGCGGCTGCCGCGCCACTGGGCCATGGGCTCGGTGGACGACCACCTCGACCGCACCTGGACCGATGTCGGCGGGCACGTACGGGGGTTCGAGTCCGTCTTCGACCCGAGCGGTTTCCGCATCGCCCCGGAGCGGATCCTGTCGCTGGACCCGCTCTTCCACTGGGTCATGTACGGCGTCCGGCAGGCGCTCACGGAGGCGGGCCGCGAAGGCCCCCTGCCGCGCGCGGGGCTGGTGCTGGGAAACCTGTCCTATCCCACGCCCACAGGGGCGGCTTTCGCCGAGCACGTCTGGCTGTCCGCCCAGCGGCCCCCGCTCCGTGACGCCTTGTTGACGGGAGAGCGCCGGGAGCGGCCCGACGCCCGGAATCGCTTCTCGTCCGGGCTGCCCGCCCGGCTCGCGGCCCGAGCCCTCGGATTGGGCGCGGGCGCGTGGTCCCTCGACGCCGCCTGCGCGTCGTCGCTGTATGCCATCAAGCTGGCGTGCGACCGGCTGCACGACGGCACGGCGGACCTGATGGTGGCCGGTGCGGTCTCCCGGGCGGACCCCCTCTATCTGCACGTGGGCTTCTGCGGGCTGTCCGCGACGAGCCGCACGGGGCGCAGCCGGCCCTTCCACCGGGACGCGGACGGGCTGGTGCACGGCGAGGGCGCCGGGTTCGTCGCCCTGATGCGGCTGTCCGAGGCCCGCACCGCCCATCTGCCCGTGCTCGGTGTGATCCGCGGTGTCGGGTTGTCCAACGACGGGCGCGGCACCGGGCTGATCAGCCCGTCGGAGGAGGGCCAGGTCCGGGCCATGCGCCTGGCGTACGACGTGGCGGGCGTCGCGCCCGAGACCGTGTCACTCGTCGAGTGCCATGCGACGGGGACGCCGGTCGGGGACGCAGTGGAGGCGCGCGGCATGGCCCGGGTCTTCGGGACCGGTGACGACGTGCCCATCGGTTCGGTGAAGTCGAACGTCGGGCACCTGCTGGCCTCGGCGGGCGTGGCCGGGCTGCTGAAGGTGCTCGGCGCGCTGCGTGCGGGGATCCGTCCGGCGACGCTCGGCGCGGAACGGCCGCTGGAGGCGCTGGCGGGCACGCCGTTGCGGGTGTTGACCGCGCCGGAACCGTGGTCGGGGCCGCGCCGGGCGGCGGTGAGCGCGTTCGGGTTCGGCGGGACCAACGCCCATCTGGTGGTGGACCTTCCGGACGGCGACCCGGTGTCCGGTGTACCGCAACCGATCCGCCCCGCCGCCGTGCCCGCCCCGATCCGGGTACAGGAATCGCCGGGCGGCCGTACGCCGGTGGCGATCGTCGCCCTCGGCGCCCGAGTCGGCGACGGGACCTGTACGGAGGACTTCCGGCGGGCGGTGCTGGGCGGTGAGCGGCGTGGCCCCGCCCCCGAAATCGCTGTGGAGTTGAGGGACCTGTGCTTCCCGCCACTGGCCCTGAAGCGAACGGTGCGCCATCAGCTCCTGGTGCTGGAGGCCGCCCGGGAGGCCGTCCGGTCGGTGTCCCTGCCCCGGGAGCGGACCATGGTGGTCATCGGCATGGGGGTGGACCCCGAGGTGGCCCGGGCGGGCGCCCGCTGGAGGGTTCCCTATTGGCTGGAGCAGGCCGGACCCTTCGCCACGGCACCGTCGGCGGACCTCGCCCGGGACGCGTTCGTGCCGCCCGTGACCGCGGAGGGGGTGGTGGGCACCATGCCGAACCTTGTGGCGAACCGGATCAGCACCCAACTCGACCTGGCGGGCCCAGGTTTCGCGGTCTCGGCGGAGGAGGCGTCCGGGCTGGTGGCACTGGAACTCGCGGCCCGGGCCCTCCGTTCGGGGGAGGTCGACGCCGCGCTCGTCGGTGCCACCGACCTGTCCTGCGAGGCGGTGCATCAGACCGCCCAGCGGGATCTCGGCCGCGAGGACGAACCGGGGGACGCCGCCGTCGTCCTGGTCCTCAAGTCCTTGGACACCGCGCGCAGGGACGGCGACACCGTCGTCGCCCTGCTCGACGAGGACACCGCCGGCGCACCCGACATGGTCATCGGGGACGGCCCGGACGCGGTGTTCGACCCGGCGTCGGCCTTCGGGCGCGCCCACGCCGCGTACGGGCTGATCTCCGTCGCGGTCGCGGCGCTCTCGCTCCAGCACCGCGCGGTGCCGCGTCCGGGCGGTCCTGCGGACACTGCGACCGTCGCGGACACCGCGAAGGCCGTGGTGACACCGTTGGAAGGGCCCACCGCGAGTGTCCGGCTGCGCGCGGGAGACGCTCGGCCGTGGCTGCGGGGCCCGGCTCCGCGCCTGCACGTCTTTTCGGGGGCCGACCGCCGGGAGGTGCTGGCCGCGCTGGAGTCCGGTGCGGAGTCCGACGCCGGACCGGCCCGGCTGGCACTCGTGGTCGACGACGACGCGTTGCCGGGCCGCAAGGAGGCCGCCCGCCGCTGGCTGGCCGAGGGCGGGACCCGTCCGGCCGATGTGCTGTACCGGGACAGGCCGGTCACGGGGCAGACCGCGTTCGTGTACACCAACGGCTCGGCCGCGTACCCGGGTATGGGCCACGAGCTGATGCTCGCGCTGCCGTCGCTCGGCGAGGCCGTCCGTGCCAGGCACGGGGCGATCGGTGCACGACTGCGGTCCCAGGCGGAGCGCGGAGTGCTCGACCAGATCTGGGGTGCCGCCGAACTCGCCGTCTGCCACACCGTGTTCACCCGGGAGGTGCTCGGGCTCCGGCCGGACGCCGCTCTCGGGTACTCCTCGGGCGAGTCGGCCGCCCTGGTGGCGCTGGGTGCCTGGCCGGACGCCGCAGGGCTGTACGACGCCACCCGGGACAGCGGTCTGTTCACGACCGAACTCACCGGTGAACTCCGGACGGTCCGGCGCCGCTGGGAGCGTCTGGGCGTCCAGGGCCGGCGCTGGTCGAGCTATCTGGTCAGTGCGCCCTTGGAGGCGGTCCGTGCCGAGCTCGCCGCCGAGGTCGCAGTCCATCTGATGGCGGTGAACGCCCCCGGAGTCTGCGTCGTCGGCGGCGAGTCCCGCGCGTGCGCGGCCGTCGTGGCCAGGATCGGCGCCGACCGCGCGATCGAGCTCGACTACGACATGGCCGCCCACGCACCGGAGTTGGCGGAGATCCGAGAGGTATGGCGTGCGGTCCACCATCGTCCGACCGTCGACGTGCCCGGTGTGCGGTTCTACAGCGGGGCCACCGGGCAGTCGTACCGGCCGACGGCCGAGCGAGCCGCCGAGGCGCTCACCGCGCAGGGACTGAACACGATCGACTTCGCGGCCACGGTCGAGCAGGCGTGGGCCGACGGTGTCCGGGTCTTCGTGGAGCACGGGCCGCGCAAGCTGTGCACCGGCTGGATCAAGCGGGTACTCGGCGACCGGGACCATGTGGCCGTCGCACTCGATGCCCCGGGCGATACTCGGCTGCGGCAGCCCTGCCTGGCGGTGGCCGAACTCGTCGTCGCGGGCGTGCCGGTACACGCCGACGAGTTGTTCGCCCGGCTCGCGGAAGCCGCCACGGAGGTCCCCCGTCCCGGGCCCACCGTCACCGTGCCCGTACCCGTGCCTCCGTGTCTGCCGCCGCTGGAACCGGCCCTGGTCACCCTGCCCCGGGCCCCTGAGCTGGCGCCGGTACCGGACCGGGAGGCCGGCCGGTCCGACGCACCGACCGGCGTGGCCGTGCCCTGTCCCGGTACCGTGGGGCTGCGCCCCCTGCCGGACGTCCGGCCGACAGGCTCAGACGGGTGGGATCCGCGGGCGGCGGGCGCCCGTGCCGCAGTCCTCCGGCAGAGCCTGCAGGTCGCCGCGCTGCACCAAGAGATCATCGCCGGGCACACCGAGGCCCATCAGCGGTTCCTGCAGATGTCCGCTCTCGCCGTCACCGCGCTGCGGAGCACCGTGCCCGTTCCCGTACGGCCACCGGGCCTCCCGGCACCGCGTCCGACCGCCGGGCCGCCGCCGGTCCCCGTACGGCCCACGACCCGCTCGGTGTTCCTGCCCGCTTGCCCGCCGGAAGCGGCAACCGCACCGCCCCAGAGGCCGGGGCCGAAGTTCGACCGCGCCCAGCTGGAGCACCTCGCCTCCCGGGAGATCTCCACGCTGTTCGGCCCGCGGTTCGCCGAGCAGGACGGGTACGCGGTGCAGACACGGATGCCCGAGCCGCCGATGCTGTTCGCGGACCGGGTCACCGGCATCGACGCCGTGCCGACGGCGCTCGCCGCGCCCGGCCCGGTGCGCACCGACGGGACGATCTGGACAGAAACCGACGTCCTGCCCGACAGCTGGTACCTGGACTCCACCGGACGTATGCCGGCCGGGCTGCTGATCGAGGCGGGGCAGGCGGATCTGCTCCTGCTCAGCTGGCTGGGCGTCGACCTCCTCAGCCGGGGCGAGCGCGCCTACCGGCTGCTCGGCTGCGAGGTGACGTACCACGGCAGCCCGCCGCAGCCGGGCGAGACCCTGTGCTACGAGATCCACATCGACGGCCACGCGGAGCACGACGGCATCCGGCTGGCCTTCTTCCACTACGACTGCTACGTGGACGGAGAACTCCGGCTCAGCATCCGCGAGGGCCAGGCCGGGTTCTTCACCCCCGAGGAACTGGCGGGTGGCGGAGGTGTGCGGTGGGATCCCGCCGAGCGGCCGCCCGGCGACGACCTGCCGCTCGACCCGCCCGCAGTGCGCTGCGGACGGACCCGCTTCAACGCGGACCGGGTGCGGGCCCTGGTCGAGGGGCGGCCGGCGGACTGCTTCGGCCCCGGCTGGGAGGCGACGGCGGCCCACGTCCGCTCACCGGGACTCGACGACGGCAGGCTGCGGCTGGTGCACGAGGTGACCGCGTTCGACCCGGCCGGAGGGCCGTGGGGCCGCGGCTATCTGCGGGCCGAGACCCCGCTGTCGCCGGACGACTGGTTCTTCGCGGGGCACTTCAAGAACGACCCCTGTATGCCGGGCACCCTGATGCTCCAGGGCGGTCTCCAAGCGATGGCGTTCTACCTGGCGGCCATGGGCTTCACCATGAACCGGGACGGCTGGCGTTTCGAGCCCGTCGACGGTCACCCCTGCAAGGCGATGTGCCGAGGCCAGGCGACTCCGGTCGGCAGGCGGGTCGTCTACGAGGTGTTCGTGCGCGGTGTCTCGGCCGGGCCGGTGCCGACGCTGTACGCCGATGTGCTGGGCTCGGTGGACGGGACGAAAGCATTCCTGGGCCAGGACGTGGCGCTGCGGCTCGTGCCCGACTGGCCGCTGTCGCACTGGCGGCGCTCGGGCCCGCCCATCGCGCAGGGCAGCGGTACACCGGTGCCGCTCCCCTTGCTCGGCGGGCTGGCCGGGCACCGGGAGGAGAAGCCGGTGGCGACGACGGCCGATGGATTCCCCTTCGGCTACGCCTCGTTGCTGGCGTGTGCCTGGGGCAGACCGAGTGAGGCGTTCGGCACCGCGTACGAGCCCTTCGACGGCACCCGTAAGGTCGCGCGGCTGCCCGGTCCCCCCTACCACTTCATGAGCCGGATCGTCTCGGTGGACGGTCCGCAGGGCGGTATGCAGGAGGGCAGCAGTGTCGTCGCGGAGTACGACGTGCCCGCGCGGGCCTGGTACTTCGAGCAGAGCGGCGGCCGTACGATGCCGTTCGCCGTCCTGATGGAGATTGCGCTGCAACCCTGCGGGTGGCTGGCCTCTTACGTGGGCAGCGCGTTGACCACCGACACGGATCTGCTGTTCCGCAACCTCGACGGGTCGGGAACGGTCACCGGTGAGGTCACTCCGGCGACGGAGACGGTTCGCACCCATGCTGAACTGACTCGTATCTCCCACAGCGGGGACATGATCATCGAGTCGTTCCGGGTGAGGTGCACGGCCGACGGCGTGCCGCTGTTCGAACTCTCCACGGACTTCGGCTACTTCCCGCCGTCGGCCTTCGACCACCAGCAGGGCCTCACGGCGTCGGCCCAGGACCGGGCCCGTCTCGACGAGCCCTGCGAGCGTGTGGTCGATCTGACCGCCCGGCCCGCTCGTTACTGTGCCGGGGAACCGCGGCTGCCGGGCCCCATGCTGCTGATGCTCGACCGGATCACCGGCTGCTGGCCGGACGGGGGCAGCATGGGGCTCGGGCGGCTACGGTCGGAGAAGATCGTGGTCCCGGACGAGTGGTTCTTCCGGGCGCATTTCTTCCAGGACCCGGTGCAGCCGGGGTCGTTGGGTGTCGAGGCCATGTGCCAGCTGCTCCAGTACCACCTGCTCGAGCGCGGCGCGGCGGACGGCATCCCACGCCCCCGGTTCGAGCCGGTGCTGCCCGGCCGCGAGACAACCTGGACGTACCGCGGCCAGATCACCCCGGCCAACCGGCTGATCCGGGTGGACATGGACATCGTGGAGAGCGGCACGGACGCGCGGGGGCCCTATGCGAGGGCGGACGCGTCGCTGTGGGGCGATGACACGTGCATCTACCGAGTGCGCGGGCTGGGCATGCGTGTGGTGTCCGACGCGCCTCCTGGGTCCTCACCCGCTCCGTGACGCGAGTGCCCGGCTGACCTCGCTGGTTCAACAGGTCAACCGCCTCTACGAGGAACTGCTGTTCCTCACCGACACCGAGGACGCCATCACTCTGGTAACCGAGAACGCCATCCCCACCACCGGCGCTCCGCTGCCGGCCCACGTCCACCAGATCCACGTGGACAACGTGTCCTACACCTACCCCGGGGCCGACTCCCCTGCGTTGCAGAACGTCAGCTTGAGGGTGCGCCGCGGCGAGGTGACCGCGCTGGTGGGCGCGAACGGATCCGGCAAGACCACCCTGACCAAGGTGCTGTCCGGACTGCTGCTGCCCCCCGGCGGAAACGTGTGGTGGCAGGACGCCGACGGCAGCGGGCAGGTCGAACTCCGGGACGCCAACCGGGCGGAGATCTTCTCCATGGTGGGGCTGCTCGCGCAGGACTTCCCTCGCTGGGAGATGACCGCGGCCGCGAATGTGGCGATCGGCGCCGGCGACCGCGTCCGCGACATGATCCAGGTCAGGGCCGCAGCGCTGTCCGCCGGCGTCTTCAAGCTGATCGAGAGCCTGCGCCACGGCTGGGACTCCATCGTCTACAAGGGCTACGAGCGCGGCGTCCAGCTCTCGGGCGGACAGTGGCAGAAACTCGGCACGGCGCGAAGCCTGTACCGAGGCGCCCCATTTCTCCTGGTCGACGAGCCGACCTCGGCGCTCGACCCGCACGCGGAAATCGCCGCGTTCGAAGGCCTGTGGTCCCTCGCGGAAGAAGGCCACGCAGTTGTTCTCGTGACCCACCGCCTCGCGGCCACGGCCAACGCCGACCGCATCTACGTCCTCGACCAGGGTCGGGTGGCCGAAGAAGGCGCGCACGAGCAGCTCATGACCCGGCCTGACGGCATCTACCGGGGCATGTTCACCGCTCAGGCCGCCCAGTACGGGGCAGACGCCCCGACCGTTCCTTCGCAGGCCGGGCACGCCTCGACGCCGGATCCAGGGAAGGGCGGCTCGCAGTGAACGTCTCTGCGCCGGACAGCAGCCTGTGGCGGCATGCGGATTTTCGGAGGTACTGGGGCGGGCAGGCCGTCACCGTCGCCGGTTTCGGGATCACCGCCATCGGTATCCCGGTCATCGCCGTGGTGGACCTGCACGCCTCCACCATGCACGTGGCACTGATCGCCGTCGCGGGGAAGGTCGAGCAGCACCACGACCGGGTTGCCGCCCGGCCTGCTCCATATCCGCGCGTCCAACACCCATGAGGTCGCCCAGCGGCTCGCCCCCGAGACCAGGATCGTCTACGTCGACCACGACCCGCTGGTCCTCGCGCACGCCCGCGCCCTGCTCACCTCGACCCCCGAAGGTGCGACCGCCTACGTCGACGCCAACCTGTCCGACCCTGATCGCATCCTGGCGGCCGCCGCCGAGACGCTGGACCTCACCCGCCCCACCGCCCTGATTCTCAGCAACATCCTGGGCCACATCGCTGACTACGACCATGCACGCGACACCGTCACCCGCCTGATGGACGGACTGCCGTCCGGCAGCTACCTCTCCATCAACGACGGTTCACGGGGCACCGACGCCGACTACGAACAGGCCCAGGACGCGTACAACGATACCGGCGCCGTACCGTACTTCCTGCGCCCCGTCGGCGAAATCGCGGCGTTCTTCGACGGTCTGGAACTTTTGGACCCCGGGGTCGTGTCGGTCCCGTTCTGGCGCCCGGACCCCACTTCCCCCACCCCGGAACCCATCGGCGAGCACGGCGGTCTCGCCCGCAAGCCATGACACCTTGACGGATCGGGCCCGCGTACGACTGGACAGACCGCCGTCTCGTGCGAGACGGCGGTCTTGTCACACGCACGCGTGGCCGACGCCCCAACCTGCGACGAACGCCGCTCTCATGGCCGGCGCTGCTCACGGCCGCGACCCTGACCGAGGATTCCGTCACTCCTGACGGCCCCGGTAGCATCGCTGTCAGCGAGATTGATCACGACCTCGGACTCGGGTTCCCGGCGGCTGGCGCGGTGAGCCCCTTCGGCAGCCTCCCCCATTCGCTTACGCATCGACCTGACATATTCACTCTGGCCGATTCCGTGTGGCCACTGTGTCGCCCCGAGGCCCATGTGGTCCCGCGGAGGGGCTCGACCCGCGACCGGCCATGGGCCGGCATCCCACAGCGGCTGGGCGTGGGCCGGAGGTGACGGCAAGGTGGATGGGCCACTGACTGAAGTTCCCGCTGATCTTGGACAGCGGATGGTTACGCTGCGGGGGCGAGGTCTTGCGTCGTCAAATTCCTGGTCTCGACCGGGGTGACGTACCCGTACACGGGATGCTTCCGCAGGCGAGTGCGGTTGAACTCGACCTCGATGAAGCGGATGACATGGGCCCTGGCCGACGCGTGGAACTCCGAGACGGATGGTCCCGATCTCTGCTTTGAACAGACCGAAAAAGCTTTCGGCCGCGGCGTAATCGTCACGTGAGCCCGTTCTTCCCATACTCTGCCTCGACTTCAACTCCCTTATCTGGCTGCTGTATTCACGCGCGGCGCATTCCGAGCCGCGATCCGAATGCGCGCTGCAGCCCTCCTTCAAAGCGCCCCGCCCGGCAGCCATCTTCAGCGCATCAACAACGAGCTCGGCGCGATGGTGATCGACCATCGCGTACCCGATCACTTCACGTGTCGCCAGATCGATGACCTTCGCGAGATACCACCAGCGGCGAGGGTGGGCAGACAGGTGATGTCCGAGACCAGCTTCGTGCCGGGCTCGGCGGCGGTGAAGTCGCGCCCGAGCAGGTCGGGTGACGGGGCGACTTTGGTGCCGGCCTTGGTCAGGCTCCGGCGCTTGCGGCGGGTGTTCCCGCGGATGTCGCGCTCACGCATGATCCGTTCGACCTTCTTCCGGTTGATCCGCCTGCCCGTGCGTCGTAGGGCCGCGGTCACTCGCGGGGCCCCGTAGGCGCCCCGCGAGTCGGTGTGGACCTGCCGTATCTCCCCGACAAGCTCCTCCTCGGCCGCCTGCCGGGTCTCGGCGGCGGGGCGGGCCGCGAAGTAGGCGTAGCGGGCCGAGCGCGTCACCTTCAACGCCCGACAGAGCAGCGGCACGCTGTAACCGCCGGGGTTGCCCCGGGACGTCTTCTCCGCGTCGACGAACGCATAGCGTACTGCTGCTTCGTCCTGTGCTGCGCGAAGAAGGCCGTCGCTTTTCCGAGCACCTCGATCGTCTGCTCCTGCTCGCGGACCTTGCGCCGCAGCCGGACCAGTTCCTCGCGCTCCGCCGCCGTCAGGGAGCCCGCCGGCCCATCGCCCCCGGTCGCTCTTCGCCTGCTTGACCCAGCCCCGCAGGCCCTCGGTGCTGACCCCGAGCTCCCGGGCGACCCCGGCCACCGTCCGCCCGGAGGAACGGACAAGCTCAACGGCGTCCTTCTTGAACTCGGTCGTGTACCGCTTGCTCGCGTTGCTCTTTTTACTCACTACCTGGACTGCTTCCTCCGGGACCCATACGTCCCAGTATCAAGCTGTCCCGACCTAGGGGAACTTCACCTGGCTCCAGGCGTACTGTTACCCGCCGCCGCAGTGAAACAACGAAGACTTCGCTGTGGGATTCGTTTCGCTGAATGGAATCTACTGTCCGCCCACTTAAAGTAACCCACCGGGTTACGCCCCTTCAAATTCCCCCGGGAGGGCATATCCCGGTCGCCTATCTGCCTGAAACAGGCAGATCCCGGTTTGCTCTTGGATCACACCCGCCCGTGCGGCGGGGAACGCCTAGAAAGAACGATGACCATGAATGCGAACTCCTCTGTGCGGGTCCGGCGGTCACGCACGTGCCTGGCCGCTGTCGCTGTTGCCGGAGCACTCGGACTGCTCAGTGCGTGCGGCGGATCATCACAACCCAAACCATCGGGTGCACTGAGTCCCGGCACTGGCCAGACCCTGCCTGGAACGCCCGGTACCTCCGGAACCGGCGGTACCGTCAGCCCGCCACCAACCACGCCCTCGACCTCACCTACCGCCAGCCAATCGTCCGCTCCGGCGTCCGCCAACGCGGTGACGATCAAGAACTTTGCGTTCTCCCCGGCCAAACTGACGGTCAAGGCGGGCACGAAGGTGACCTGGACCAACACCGACTCCGACACTCACACCGTCACCAGTAAACAAGGATCGGGCGGGCCGCTGAAGTCGGCAGGCCTAGCCACGAATGCCACCTACAGCTACACCTTCACCAAACCCGGCACCTACGCCTACTACTGCACCATCCACCCGTTCATGACGGCCACCGTGGAGGTGACCCCATGACCGAACCCCCACACGACTCCAACGGCGGCGGCAAGCACGGCATGTCCCGCCGTCAGCTCATGCGGCACTCCGCCTGGTTCGGTGGCGCCGTGGTCCTGACAGTCACCGGGGGAGAGGTGATCAGCCATATCTCCGGTTCGACGGACCCCACCCCGGCGGGCAGCGCAGACCTGCGATTCGTGCAGATTTCCGACAGCCACATCGGCTTCCATGGTCCGGCCAACCTGAATGTCACCGGAACGCTCACCGCAGCGATCAACCAGGTCAACTCACTCGGATTCCGCCCCGACTTCGTCATGCACAGCGGCGATCTGACACACCTTTCCACCCCCGCCCAGTTCGACCAGGTCAAGCAGATGCTGTCGCAGCTGCGCACGGACCGGATCTTCACCGTGCCGGGCGAGCACGACTCGATCGGAGACAACGGACGCGCATACCGACAAACTTTCGCCAAAAACACCCTCGGCGACGGCTGGTACAGCTTCGACACCCACGGTGTGCACTTCATCGCGCTGGTCAACACTCTGCACCTTGAGCATCTCGGCCACCTGGGCAGCGATCAGATCGATTTCTTCCGCAAGGACATCGCCGGCCTGTCATCGGACACCCCAATCGTCGTCTTCAGCCACATCCCGTTGTTCGCGATGTATCCGAAGTGGGGCTGGGGCACCGACGATGCGGTGCAGGTGCTGTCGATGCTGCGCCGTTTCTCCTCAGTCACGTGCCTCAACGGGCACGTCCACCAGTTGTTCACCAAGACCGAGGGCAACATCACCTTCCACTCGGCCGCCCCCACCTGCTACCCGTTTCCCAAACCCGGCCACGGCCCCGGCCCCATTCCCCAGGTGCTGCCCGCCGGACGCCTCAAGGACGCACTTGGCATCCGCACCGTCAACTACCGGCAGGGCAGCCACGCACTGGCGGTCAAGGACGAGAAACTCACATGACCACCCGGAGCCTGCCCGCCCTCGCCTTGCGCTTGGTGCTCGCCACCACGCTCGCGGCAAGCGGATACATCCACGCCCAGCTGTACATCGACGGATACCGCTTCATCCACGTCATCGGCCCGCTGTTCCTGCTGCAGGCCAGCGCCGCCTTCGCAGTTGCCGCACTTCTCCTGTTGGCGGCACCCCTGCTACTCCGAATCGCCGCCGCCGCAATCGCCATTGGCGCGCTCGCCGGATTCGCCGCATCCCGCACCATCGGATTGTTCGGGTTCACCGAACGCGGCCTGCAGCCCGCTCCGCAGGCCCTGCTCAGCCTTATCGCCGAGACGCTCACCCTGCTGATTGTCGCGGCCTGGCAGGCATCGGAGGTCCGGCGACACCGTCGCACCCGGCCGCACCACGACGAGACCAGCCGAGCGCGGCCCAACCTCCGCACCACGGCACCGGACAGATGAACCAGACACCGACGCGCCTCCCACGCGGTGGACACCACTCGGCGCGGTGACCCGCCCGCCGGCCGACAAGTGGCAGGCCGGCTATCGAAGAGGGAGCATAGGCAGGAAGCGTGCGCTAAATGCGTTGGCCGCGTGTCCGCGCGAACGGTAAAATTCTTCAGAAAGCGCACCTGAATGACTACAAGGCGCGAATTTCTTGCACGGGCTGCGGAATATGCGCAGTGGGGTGACGTGATTTTGTTACCCTGAGACGCGCCCTTTCGGTTCGCGACGCTAGCACAGTAGGTGGTCACGAGCGGGACGGATACGCGACTCGACCGTGCGTGTCGGTCTAAAACCAGAGCGTTTATCAGGGTTTTGTTTTCGAGTGACAGGCGGACACGTCGATCCCAGGGCACCCCCCGAGAGTTGAGTGCCGCCTGCCGGACTTCGCCACTCCACCAGTAGGAATATCCCGAACACTCGATCGGAAACGGGGCCTGCGCATGGGATGGCTCACCTTCGGTTACTTCATATCGTATGTTCCGTACGCCATGCTGGTGAAGGCACTGGCCAGCGGAGTGACTCCGCTGTCGGGGAAGCCGATCAGCGGCTTTGAGTTGCTGCCCGCAGCCGTCCTCGGACAGCTCGTGGTGATGCCTGTGTTCGTAGCCCTGTCGGGTTGGTGGCGGCACATGCGGCGGGGTGGGATCGGGGGGCGTCGAATTCCAGTGGCGGGTCGGGAAACGTTGGCAGCCGGCTTCTTCGCTTCGCTCATTATCGGCACCACCACGATGAACTACACCTTTTCCGGCGTATCGATCCTCTTCATGCTGTTGTTGATGCGTGGGGGAGTTCTGATTGTCTCTCCGTTGGTCGACAAGGCGCGCAAACGGCGGGTGACGGCATCTTCCTGGGTGGGGTTGTGCCTCAGCCTGATCGCGGTTTCAGTGGCACTCGGTGATGTGAACAGCTACCACCTCACCCTGGCTGCCGTGCTGAGCGTCCTGATCTATCTCGTTGGCTACATGGGCCGGTTCGAAATCATGAGCCGGGTGGCCAAGTCGGGGGTTCTCGCAACAGACCGTCGCTTCTTCGTGGAGGAGCATGTCGCCGCACCGGTTTGGCTGGCTCTGCTGCTGGCGGCAGGGGCACTGGCCGGGCAAGCACAGTTGCGTGCGGGCTTCACCACATTCCTCGGTACCCCTGTCGCGTTGGCGGCGGCGGGTATAGGCGTGGCGTACGAAGTGCTGTTCGTGTTCGCTTCGCTGATCTACCTCGACCGGCGCGAGTACACCTGGGGCGTGCCGGCATGGGCGTTCGCCAGCCTGATGTCCGGTCTGGCCGCCTCCTTCTCGCTGGCGTGGGTGGCCGGGCTGCAAGCTCCGGGGGACGCTCAGCTCCTCGCGCTCGTCTTCGGCGTCGGCGCGGCGGCGGCGCTGTGCTACCCGTCGGCCGTCACCTGGTGGAGGGTACGCGCCACCGGGGCGGTGTGCCGCGTACTGTTCGTCTGCGGCGGGAACACCTCCCGTTCCCCCATGGCCGAGGTCATCGCGTGGGCCCAGGCCGCGGAGGCGGGAGTCGCGTACGCCTTCCGGTTCTCCAGCGCGGGTGTTGCGACGACGCGGCCTGGGGACCCGATGGCTCCCGAAGCCAGGTCCGCGCTCGCTGAGCTCGGACTGGACCGAGTGCCGGGCCGGGGGAATCCCTGGCTTCACCGAGCACGCCCGGTCACCCCTGAGCTCTGCCGGGACAGCTCCGTCATCTACTGCATGACCCGGGCCCATCGCCACGGGGTGATCGCCATGGCACCCGAGGCCGAGGGCCGCACCCTGTGTCTGGATCCGCGCTGTGACATCCCCAATCCGGAGGGGCAGTCCTCGGAGGTGTACGGCCGGTGCGCCCGGCACATCCAGCGGTCCGTCCGCGTCCGCCTGGGGGAACTCCTTCGCTCCGACCTCCTCGCGGCGCACCGTCGAACCGCAACACCCGGATGGGGCAGGTGATCGCGGTGATCGGCAGCATCCCGCAGGTGTTGGTGGACGCCCTGTGCGAGGCGTTCGACCGCGGTGATCGGCCCACGCCTGATGACGCCAACCGGCTACCGTCGCTGGACGACATCGTCGAACGCCGTACCCGCGCCGCCAGGCCGGGAGCGCTGCCGGCCAAGGGAGACGCCGCCGCGGACATCGCCGCCGCACGGGCCCACCTCCGCGACAACCTGCGCTTCTACGGGCCGCCGACCGCCGACTACGCGGATGTCCTGCGCCTGCGGCTGGGCATCGACTCTGACCGTCCCACCGTGTGCGCCCCGACTGTCACTCGGTTCGTCCTGCCGCGGGCCCCTCTGGAGGAGTACGTCCAATGGAGCGGCTGACGAGCGGATGCGATGCCGCCGTCACGCGGCGGGCCCACATAGTCGCAGTGGTCGCCCAACCTGAGGATCTCACCACGCCTCGCCTGCGCGGCCTCGCAGGGGTGGCCGACGCGCTGGAGGTGCGTGCCGACCTGGTCGGCGACCCCGATCCGCACCGGCTGCGCCGACACTTCACCGGGCCAGTGACCTACAGCCTGCGCTCCACGCGCCACGGCGGTCGCTCGGCTGCCGGCCCGGTCGAACGCCGCACCCGGCTCCTCCGCGCGGCGGACCACTATGACGTGGTCGATCTGGAGGCCGTGGACGACTTGGTCCCCGAACTGCTGGCGGGCATCCCCGCCCGGCAGCGGCGCGTCTCCTGGCACCAGCCCGAACCCCCACGCCCCGAGCAGAGCGCCGACCGCAGGGCCGGCGTGCTGGAGGCATCCGCGGAACTGCGGGAGCGGTTCGCCGCGATGGCCACCACACCTGCGCTGCTGTACCTCCTCGTCCCGCAGTCGGGAGCTCAGCAGTATGGGTCGGCCTCGCCGCTGCTGCTCACCGGGCTCGGGCGCTCCGACGTGACGGCGTTCGCGTCCGGTCCGGCCGGCATCTGGACCCGGGTGCTGGCGCCGTGGCTGGGCGCGCCTCTCGCCTTCGGCCGGGCCGGTGCCCCGGGAGCGGACGGAATGCCGAGCGTGGGCCAACTCCTGACTGACTACGGACTGCCCGCTCTGCCACCGCTCAGTGCCCTGTTCGGCATTGCCGGCCATGCCCCGGGACGCTCGCTGTCACCCCGGCTCCACAATGCGGCGTTGCGGGAGCTGCAGCTGCCCGCACTCTACCTGCCCTTCCAGGTGGACACGTTCCCCCGCTTCTGGCACTGGGCCAACGGCTTCGGGGCGCTGGCCCGGCTGCCACTACGCGGGCTGACCGTGACCGCTCCCCACAAGCAGAGCGCGATCGAAGTGGCCGACATCGTCGGCCCGCAGGCGCTGCGGTGCGGCGCGGCCAACGTTCTGTGGCACGACGCCGGGCTCTGGCGGGCGGCCACCACCGACACCGCCGCTGCCCTGCACATCCTTGCCCGGGCCGGGGTCGATCCCAGCGGCCGCAGGGCCGCCGTCATCGGTTGCGGCAGCACCGGGCAGGCCGTCGCGCTGGCCCTGCTCCAGGCCGGAGCCCGCGTGACCCTGGTCAACCGGGGGCATGCGCGCGGCCGGGAAGCCTCCTCACGCCTCGGGGCTCCCTACGTACCGCTCTCCCGGTTCTCCCCGGCAGGACACGCTGTGCTCGTCCACGCCACGCCTCTGGCGGAAAGGCAACCGTTTCCGGTTGCCGCGGTCGACCCGGACGCGGCGGTGTTGGACATGGTCTACCGCGACCCTCCGACCGCGCTCATGAACGCCACCCGCGCCCGCGGACTGCTCGGCATCGACGGCTGGGACGTCCTGTTCGTCGAAGTGAGCGAACAATTCAAGCTGTTGACAGGCCATCCGTTCCCCGATGCGCTGCCACTGCGATCCCTCTGCTTCAGCCAGGTCGAGCGCACCGACGTCCACGACCTCACCGAGCCGGGGGAATCGCCCCCGGCGCAGTCCCCGATGCTACCCACGAGCGGAGAGGCACCATGACGACCCGTTCGGCCTCCCCCGCCGGACCGGCCGCACCGCGGCCGCCGGACGCCCCCGACGTCTCGGCTCTGCTGGGCGACTGGGTCAACACCGACCAGGGCAGTTCGAAGGGCGCCCTACGGCTGAATGTTACGTGGCACGAGAAGGGCCTGTTCGTCAGAGCTTTCGGCACCGGCAGCCCGCAGCCGCGCGACTGGGGTGAGGTGTCGGCGGTCGTGTACACCGCGCCAGGAACCCCATCGGTCGCCTGGTCGTTCTCGGCGATCTACAACTTCGGCTCGCTGCGCACTGTCCTGTGCGCTTACCACAAGACGGGCATCCTGGTGGCCACCACAAGCAGCATCTTCAGCGATGGCAGCGCGGGGTCCGACCACTGGGCCCGCTCGTTCTTCCACCGGGCGGAGGGGTCGGCGTGACGGCACGGACGGTCGATCCGGCGCCGCTGGCCGGTGGCTGGGTCAACTTCGACACCACCGCCACGGGTATCCACTTGGTCGATGCCGGGGTCGACGGCAGCCAGCTCATGCTGCGGATCACGGAGCGCGGCGACCAGGAGCCGTCACACGAGGCGCTCGTACCCACCGCAACGGCCGTCACCGGCGCCACCCTGCCCGCCGTCCCGCTGGCCGATGACATGGACGCCCCCGAGGCCGTGGCCTTCCTCGCCGAAGGTCCGCTCGGCTCCCGCCAGATCATCCTCTGTGGCTACCTCAACCGCGGTCTGCTGACCATCGATGTCCATACCGTCCATACCGCCGATCCGCAGATACCGAACGTGATGTACCGCGCCCACTTCTACCGTTCGGAAGGGGCCGTCCTCCTATGATCGACGACCTGGGCCACGGTCCGGCCCGCGATCCGGTGGCCGGGGGCGACCGGGCCGTTCTCGACGCCGTGGCGAAGCTGGCCGCGGACAACTTCGCCCCCCGCGCCGAGGAATACGACCGCAGGGCCGCCTTCCCCGCCGAGGACTTCGACGATCTGTTCTCCGGCGGGTTCCTGGCCGCCCCTGTGCCGCGGGAGCACGGCGGCCTGGGCTACGGCCCCCAGCAGCGCAACACCCTGCCCCTGTGGGAGATAACCACCACGCTGGCCAAGGCCGATCTGTCACTGGCCCGCTGCTGGGAGGGGCACGCCAACGCACTCGTCCTCATCGACGCCCTGGCCAGCCCGGAGCAGAAGCGACACTGGTTCACCGGCGTGGTCGAACACGGAGAGATTTGGGCCGCCTGGAGCGGCGAACCCCAGGCCCCCAAGCCGGGCGAGAGCGGTCGCTTCGGCACCATGCTGACACCCGTCCGCAGCGGCTGGACCCTCCGCGGCAGCAAGGCGTTCGCCACGAGCGCCACCGGAGCCCAGTGGGCGATCCTGCTCGTCGATCCGGCCGGCCCCGGCGGAGCCCGGCACAGCCGAGAGGCCCACGGAAGGCTCCTGCTGCTCGCCTGCGACCTGTCCGACCCGACTGTAACGGTGGACAGTTCGTGGTGGGACCCGATGGGCATGCGCGCGACGGTCAGCCATGTGGTGCGGTTCCACGACACCTTCGTACCGCGCGAGCATCTCATCGGCCGCCCCGGCGGCTACTTCGAAGGGCACTGGCAGACCGCTTTCATCCCGCACTACGCGGCCAGTTTCCTCGGCGGCGCCCTGGCCGCGAACGAATACGGACTCGGGTATCTGATGCGGCAGGGCAAGGGCGGTGATCCCCATGTGCAGCAGCGGGTGGGCAGCATGGCGGTCAACATCGACACCGCCCGCCTCTGGTTGCGCTACGTCGCCGGTCTGTGGGACGAAGGCAGGGTCGAGGAGGCGCGGATCGCCGGCAGCAGGGCCTGGCATGCGATCGAGCATTTGGCGGAAGAGACAGTGCACCACGTCATCCGCGCGTGCGGTGCCCGCAGTCTGATCCGCCCGAGCCCCGTGGAGCGGATCCTGCGCGACCTGACCTTCTACGAGCTCCATGACAGCGACGACCACGTCCTGGCGACCATCGGACAGGCCGTACTCGGCGAGCTGCACGACCCGTCGTTCCACAGACCATGACTCCGAACCCTCAAGGCAGGTAAGGGAACACGTCATCTCAGGGCATCCATCGGCGGCGATGCATGGACAGGCGAGACCAGCGACCTACGAGTGCTTGGGCACGCAGCCGTCGCGGCTGAGGCCGGGTCGGCCCGCGGGGTACGTATGGCTCGCACGTCCCTCCTCCATCTGGCTCGGCATGTCGCTCTCGTCGGCCGTCCGGCCCAACCGCTCTCCTCGATGCGCGTACCTGCTGACGCGCCGACTGGACCCGGCAGGGACCCTTCGGACGTACTGACGAGATCGGCCCGCAACGCCTGGAGAACATGTTGAGAAACCCTCGCCGCGCGACCGCCTCGGTCGCCGCTGACACCATGCGTGCCACCGTGCACATCGGTTGCTCCGGCAGGAGAAGGACAACGATCGGCGTGAGCCCGCAGCCCGCACCGGCGGCGGTCGCATCCGCCCGCACCGATCCTCGCTCTGTCTCCGGGCCACCGGCCCGCACCACCGGCACTCCCGGCGCCGCGCTCGGCACCACGTGGTGTGCCGTCCAGCTCCAGGGCGGCAAAATCGAGAGCGGGGGCGGCTGATCACGTGGACGGTCTCGCTCACCCTGCCAACCACCGACGGCTCTACGGCGTCCTGTGGATGCTCCTGCCCGTGGCGGTCACGGTCGGCCTCTACTGGTACGGCCGGGTACACACCCCCGCCTACGAGAGCAGCCTCTTCGGGCAGCGCGGCGACGACGCCAGACTACTCAAAGCCCAACTCGGCTCCGCACTGATGGGCCTGGCGCTGATTCAGCTGCTTCTCGCCCTCTGGATGTACGGCCGCCTGCCCGCACTGCGAACCGCACCGCACCGGGTCCACACCACGCACCGCCTCATCGGCCTGACCGCCTTCCTCCTCTCCCTCCCCATCGCTCGGCACTGCATCACCGCCTACGGCGTCCAGCTGACCGACACCCGTCTGGCGCTGCACTCGCTCACCGGCTGCTTCCTCTACGGGGCCTTCGTCGCCAAGGTCATCGTGGTCCGCCACCGCCGCTGGCCCGGCTGGGCACTCCCGCTGGCTGGAGGCATCCTCGTCACCGCGATCGCCCTGCTCTGGTACGCCGCCGCCTTCTGGTACCTGAACGGCTTCCAGGCACCCGGCCTGTGACCGGAGCACGAGGCGTCTCTCCCGACGGCCAACGGCGGACCCGGCCGGACCGACAACATCGCGGTGAGCGACACGCTGCCCAGTGACACCCTGTACTTGGGCGGCGCCTGCCGGTTCGGGCGAGGTCAAGCAAGGCTGGGGCCATGAAGTCCAGAAGCCCTGCCAGTTGTTCTCGTGGCAGCCGGACCCTCGGGAGTTACCGGCCGTCAGCTTCACTTTTAGCGCTTCACGTCCAACCCTGGGTATGACCTACGAGAACTGAATCCCGCGGACGGCAGCGGCCGACGGGTGGTCAGACGTCAGACCGATCAGGGGTGCGGGCGTGGACACCTGCGCCCCACCCCGGCCCGCTGGTTCAGCCTGCCATCAGGCCCGGATCGCTCGTACCCGCCTCGCCCGTCTCGACGTGTCCGGCAAAGCGGCGCAGGAATGTGGTATCCGTGTCGGAGACCACCGAGATGTCGTACCAGCGGCTGCTCCCCCGTAGGTCCACCGAGTGGTTCACGGTCGCACCCGCCCGCACCGTGAACGTCTGGACAGAACCGCCGTAGGCGTCGCTCAGCGTCAAATGAGCGTCCGCAGAACCAGTATGAGTCATCGTCAGGTCAAGATTCCCATTGGTGGCGTTGTGGCGGGCGGCCACCTCGGGCCCTGCCGCTTTGCCGGGCCCCTTGAAGGTACGAAGGAATCCGTTCGGACCGTACACGCTGACGTTGGTCACTCCGTTCGAGTAGGCCGTGTTCCAGGTGTCGAAGAGCGACTTGCCGGCCTCGGCGGTGTACGTCCACGGTCCGTCGGTACGGTTCGCGGACGTCACCAGGAACTGTGCCCCGGCCGCGGCGCCGCCGCTGAAGGTGAGGGTGTACTTTCCGGTCGCCGGATTCGCCGAGCCGTCCACGAACGGGGCGTACAGCAGCGGCCGGGTGGGCCGGGAACCCGGTTCCTGTTTGGGAACGCTGCCGACGGCCGGCGGCACAGGCACATAGTCGGGATGCCGGTTGCGGTCCGGCGGCAGGTAACCGTCGGTGGAGGGGAGGGCGACGGGGGTGGTATCCGTACGGCGGAAGTCGAACGCGGAGGTGAGGTCACCGCAGATGGCGCGTCGCCAGGGCGAGATGTTCGGTTCCTTCACCCCGAAGCGTCGCTCCATGAACCGGATGATCGAGGTGTGGTCGAAGACCTCGGAGCACGAGAACCCTCCGGTGCTCCACGGCGAGACGACCAGCATCGGAACGCGCTGCCCCAGACCGTAAGGGCCTGCGGCGTATCTGATATTGCCCGCAAAACAGTCGGCGGAGGTCGCCACGGTGGACAGCCCCTGCGCGGCCCCGGACGGCGGGTACGGCGGCACGATGTGGTCGAAGAATCCGTCGTTCTCGTCGTACGTGATGAACAGGGCTGTCCTGCCCCACACCTCCGGGTTGGACGTCAGCGCGTCCAGTACCTGCGCGATGTACCAGGCACCGTAATTCGCGGGCCAGTTGGGATGCTCACTGAAGGCTTCCGGGGCGGCGATCCAGGAGATCTTCGGAAGGGCCCCGGCCTTCACATCGGCCCTGAGCCTGTCGAAGAGCCCGTCGCCGTTCTTGGCGTCAGTGCCGGTGCGAGCCTTGTCGTAGAGCGGATCGCCGGGCTTGGCCTTGCGGTAATTGTTGAAGTACAGCAGCGAGTTGTCGCCGTAGTTCCCCCGGTATGCGTCGCTGATCCATCCCCAGGACCCTGCGGCATCGAGCCCGTCGCCAATGTCCTGGTAGATCTTCCAGGACACCCCGGCCTTCTCCAGCCGCTCGGGGTACGTCGTCCACCCGTACCCCGCCTCTTCGTTCCCGAGCACGGGGCCGCCGCCGGTGCCGTCGTTGCCGGTGTATCCCGTCCACATGTAGTAGCGGTTCGGATCCGTTGAGCCGATGAAAGAGCAGTGGTATGCGTCGCACACGGTGAACGCGTCGGCGAGGGCGAAGTGGAACGGTATGTCCTCGCGAGTGAGATAGGCCATCGTCGTCGCCGACTTGGCGGGCACCCACTTGTCGTACGCGCCCTTGTTGAACGCCCGGTGGCCGCCCGCCCAGTCGTGGTTGAGGTCCTGGATGAACTGGAGTCCGAGGTTGTCAGCCGTCGGCCGGAACGGCAGCACATCCTTGGTGCCGGACGACTGGTGCCACACCGGTTTACCGCTCGGCAATGTCACCGGACGTGGATCACCGAAGCCGCGTACACCCCTCAGTGTGCCGAAATAGTGGTCGAACGAGCGGTTCTCCTGCATCAGCACGACGATGTGCTCGACGTCCTCGAGGGTGCCGGTGGCGCCCTTCGCCGGGAGGGAGGCAGCGCGGGCGATGCTGTTCGACAGCATGGTGAAGGCGGCTGTGCCTCCGGCGAGTTGCATGAAGCGACGTCGGTCGAGTTCAGCCATGGATGAGGACCTCTGTGGGGTGAGGAGTTGTGGGGGCGAACGCGACTGGAGTGTTCCAGAGTCCGCCGGGCCGCGAAAGACCGACGCGATGTGGACACGGTGGCGATCCGACGAACAGCAGTTGGCGAGCTAGTGCACGACCCGCGCGGCGGGCGCGGCCGCGGTGGCCTGTCCGACCCTGCTCCCCCGGACAGACCGGAGGGCCGCCCGGAGCCGGCGACTGCACCAAGGCACGGCCACGAGCAAGTGGGGCCGGCCCCGAAACCCGGGCCACAACACGGCAGTACGGGCTCCAGGCGTCGTCGCGGATGCCCGAGAACTCCAGGCCCGAGACCCGGCTGTACAGCTGCCCGGACTTCGGGAGACCGCCGACGACGAGGTCGTCGTGGATGAGCATGCCCGCCGTCTTCCGAGGAAGATGCCCGCGACGTGCGGCCCGGCCAAGCAGATGGTCGCCGTCTCTCGCCCCGGCCACCCGCCGAGGGCTCGCCCACCACTCATGCCATCGTCCCCACCCTCGGCCGGCCCGGGCAGCACCACTGCGTCGACGGCGACATCTGGTGCTTGCACGGCGATCCGGAGCGGATCGGCGCTTGTCCGGCGCCGAAGGAGCGCCGGATCAGATCGCACGAGCGGAAGGGCCGGCCGCTGCTGGTGGCGTCACCCGTGCCGACTGGCCGGGACGCGACGGCCATCGATCGAGTGGTGCTGGACAAGCTCAAGACGCGCGACGCCACTGCGCCGGAGGGGTACCGAAGCGCCTACTGAAGGCGGTTTCGGAGGTGTAGCCGACTTCGCGGGTGATCGCGCTGACTGCTTGCTGCGTGCTGCGCAGCAGGGTGGCGGCGACCTCCGGGCGGCGTTCGGCGAGGTGGGCCGCTGGGGAGCGGCGGCGGGCGCATCATCGAAGGTGTGGAGACCATCGACGAGGAGTGGCGATGAGGCTGTCGTTCCTTGAGCCCCTCTACGCGGAGCCGGGCCCGTACGTCTCCGTGTACCTGGACACCTCCCGAGACGTCGACCATCCCGAGCGGGCGATCGCGCTGCGCTGGCGGCGACTGCGCGAGAGCCTGTCCCGTCAGGGCGCGGACCGATCTCTGCTGAACGCGCTGGAGGAGGTCGTCGGCGCCGACACGGAAGTGCCGGGGGTGCACGGGCAGGCCGTCTTCGCCGCCCACGGCACGCTCGTCCTGGACGGGGAGCTTCCGAGCCCGCCCGAACACGACTCCGCGCGCTACAGCACCCTGCCGGACGCAATGCCCCTGGTCACCCAGCACGTGCCAGAGATCCCCTACATGGCCGTGGTCGTCCACTACGGCGGCCTTCCGACCGCCGTCACCCACGGCTGGGTGACGCTGGAGGCGGAGACCGGCACCTGGCCCGCGTCCACCGTCACTCCTGGTGAGCGGCTGCACCGCAAGGTAGCGGTGGCGACCTGGCACCGCGCCTCCGTCCGGCTCGGCCACCGGCTGGACGAGCGGGCGCGGCGCGCCCATACCGACGCCGTCGTCGTGGGCGGGGACGAGTGGGCGTGCAACGTACTGATCCGCCGTCTGCCGCACACCCTGCGGGACAAGGTCGTGCGCGTGGGCGGCCCCACCCCCACCGACACCGGACGCGCCCTGCTGGAGCCGCAGCTCGACGGCGTCTTCCGCGGCCGCATGGCCGCTCACGACTGGGAACTCGTGGATGTCTTCATCAGCCGGCGTGCCCTGGACGGGCCCCTGACGGAGGGGCTGGCTGCCACCGTCGCCGCCCTCCAGCGTGGTCAGGTCGCGGTGCTGCTGCTGAACCGGCCGCCCGAATCCTCGCTGCGGCTCTGGGTCGGCTCCCGGCCCGCCCAGCTCGCGCTGACCGAGGCGGAGCTGGTGTCCTTCGGTGTGCGGGCCCCGCGCGAGGAGCGCGCCGACGAGGCCCTCGTCCGGGCCCTCGTCGGCACCGGTGCCGAGCTGGTCGTCGTACCGGAGAGCGCGCTGAGGCTGTACGAGGGCGTGGGAGCCCTGCTGCGGTACACCGACGCGAGCACCCCGTCCTGACGCCGACGCGCTCCGCTGCCCGGATCACCGGCTGATGCGCTCAGCGCTGATAGGTCCCGACCAGGGTGCCGGAGGCCAGCTCCCGGCCCTGCAGGGCGCGGTGCACGTCCTCGGCGCTCGGGTGGTCGCGCAGCGGCAGCGGCTCGGACAGGGCGTACAGGCGGAAGAAGTAGTGGTGCGGCCCGTGCCCCGGTGGCGGCATCGGCCCGCCCCAGCCCACGCGCCCGAAACCGTTGGGCCACGGCAGGCCGCCCGAGGGCTTCTGCCCCTCCACCACCCCAGTGGTCCCCGGATCGATGCCGGTCACCAGCCAGTGCAGGAAGGTCTTCCCCGGTGCGTCCGGATCCTCGCACAGGAGGACCAGCTCCGTGGCCTCATGGGGCACCCCCGACCAGGTCAGGGGCGGCGAGATGTTCTCTCCCTCCCCGCTGTACCGCCGGGGGATCACCGTATGGTCGTCGAACGCGGTACTGCTGAGTTCAATTCCGCTCATGTGCGCCGCCATACCCGCAAGGACGGCACCGCCACCGGTCCGCACCGCAAACCCCCCGTTCGGCCGAGCCCGACCGGCCCGCCTCCGGCAGGCGGGGGGAGGATGGCCGTGTGCCGACAAGGATCCTGCTTGAGGCCCGCCCTGGCGCGGGCAAGACGACCGCCCTGCGCCGACTGGCCGCGTTGCTGCCCACCCGCGCAGCCACCGGCTTCACCACGGAGGAGATCAGGCAGTCTGGGGCCCGCGTCGGTTTCGCCCTGGAGACCTTGGCGGGTCAACGGCAGGTGCTCGCCCATGTCGACCTGCCCGGTCCGCCGCGGGTGGGGAAGTACGGGGTCGACCTGGGCGTCATGGAACGGCTGGCGCTGCAGTCGCTGCGGCCGGCGGCGACCGACGAGGCGCCAGGCCGACTGGTGCTCATCGACGAGCTGGGCCGGATGGAACTGGCGTGCACGGCGTTCCGCGACGCGGTCGAGGCGCTGTTCGCCGCAGAGGTCGACGTCGTCGCTACGGTCCACGCACACCGTGACCCGTTCACCGACGCCCTCAAGCGCCGTACCGACATCGAGGTCATCCCCCTCACGCCGGCCAACCGGGACGCCCTGCCCGGGGAGCTCGCGTCCCGACTGCAGCAGCCCGGGGCGCACGAAGGGCCTGGTTGATCGATTCCAAGGGTTACGGCCTCCCCCGCGGTACGGAGTGGATCAGCGAGCGCAGGACGGGCTGTCCAGTCTGGTCGTTGTGTCAGATGGCGGTGGTCAGCGTGAGCATGCACTGCATGACGCGGGCGACGACACCGGCGGGTGTGCGGCCGTGGTGCTGTTCAAGGTTGAGCCGGCCCTTGACCTTCCGCGCCAGGCAGACCCGGGGCATCGTCATCACCTGGCGGGAGTTGGCCTACGCCGAACTGCCCGAACTCCCGGGCCCGCAGCCGACTTGATCGCCCGCCGGTCCACCGCTGGCGCTTCGAGCCGCTGGGGGTCCCTCAGCGGGACTCACGTCCCGGAAAGTGTCCCGATCTTCGTCCGCCGACCCACTGAACCCCCTTTCACATCACACGGACCTGCGGGAACCCCGCGGCCGCGTCTTCCGTCAAGCAGGACGCCATAGAAGATATGTACGGGACTTGAGGTTCTCAGGTGGACAAGAAAATCGCGGGACTGGCGCTCGCCGGCGTCCTGCTCATATCGGGCTGTTCGGCGGGCTTCCAGGCGGCAGAGCCTGCCGCTTCGAGCTCCGTTCGCGCGCCGACGGCGTCCCCCCGGGCGGAAGACACAGCGCCCGTCGCAGGCACCGCGCACGACGCCGCGGCCTTCCGCGCCTGGGGCCTCAAACCTCTCGCCGCGCCGCCCGCCCCGCCGAAGGTCAAGCCGGTAGAACGCCGGCCGGGCGAACCGGTTCCGGTCATCAGTGACATACCCACCACAGACAAAATCGTCTTCATCACCTTCGACGACGGCGCCGAGAAAGACCCCAGGTTCGTGAAAATGATGCGCGAACTGAAGGTCCCCTTCACGATGTTCCTGACCGACTCGATCATCAGCGCCGACTACGACTACTTCAAGCCGCTGCAGCAGCTCGGGAACACGATTCAGAACCACACCCTGACCCACCCCAACCTGCGCACCAAGAGCGCGGCCGCGCAGCGCGAGGAGATCTGCGGCCAGCAGACCAGGCTCAGCAAGGAGTACGGAACCGTCCCGCGTCTGCTGCGACCGCCCTACGGCAACTGGAACGAGAACACCCGCAGCGCCGCGGGACAGTGCGGAGTCGAGGCGATCGTGCTCTGGCGCGAGTCCATGCAGATCACCAACATGCAGTACCAGCGTGCCGACAAGAAACTCCACCCCGGCGACATCATCCTGGCCCACTTCCGTGGCCCCGGAGAGCTCAAGGGGCATTCGATGACCGAGATGACGGCGAACATGCTGCGCCACATCCAGGAACAGGGCTTCACGGTGGCACGCCTGGAGGACTACATCTGACCGTACAGACAGGTCATTCCCGAGGCCGTCGACACCGTCTCGCGCGTCGAAGGCGCACTGGATCACTGACGCGCACTGCGAGGTCGGGAAGGCCGAGTGCGTCCCGGGGGAGAAGGGGGAGCCATACCGCAGCGGTTGGCCCGACGGTCGCGTTCGCCTGGCGTGCTTCGGACCCTCCGCCGGAGTGACCCCGTCCCGGGTGCGGACGACGACTCCCCGGCTTCGCTCGACGCGCGGCTGCGCATCAAGGACGCCGAGGGCCTGCAGGTCACGGACGGCCCCGTGACCTGTAGGCCCTCGGCGCGGTCAATCCGTGCGTAGGCTGCCGTAGTCAGATGCGGCTGCCGTAGGCGGTGTCCGACGACAGCCGCTGGGCGAGGTAGATCGGCATGGCGGACAGCAGGACGAGGACGGCGGCGACGACGTTGACGACGGGGGCCTGTTGGGGGCGGGCCATGTTGGAGAAGATCCAGACGGGGAGAGTCTGGACGCCAGGCCCGGCGGTGAAGGTCGTCACGACGATCTCGTCGAAGGACAGGGCAAAAGCAAGGAGTCCGCCCGCTACCAGCGCGGAGCGCACCAGCGGGAAGGTGATGTCGACGAACGCACGGAAGGTGTGAGCCCCGAGGTCCATGGCGGCTTCCTCGTACGTTACCTGCATCCGGCGCAGCCGGGCGATCACGTTGTTGAAGACGACCACCATACAGAAGGTGGCGTGGCCGACGACCACCGTGAACATCCCCAGGCCCACGCCCAGCGGTTCAAGGACCGTTCGGAAGGCGGTGTTGAGCGCGACGCCGGTGACGATGCCTGGCAGCGCGATCGGCAGGACGACCACGAAGGAGATGGCCTCGCGTCCGAAGAACTTGTAGCGCTGGCAGGCAAAGGCGACGAGCGTACCGAGGACCAGGGCGATCGCGGTTGCGCCGATCCCGGCCTTGACAGAGGTCCACAGCGCGTCGCGGGCGCCGGTGCTGTGCCAGGCGTCGACCCACCAGTCGAAGGTGAGGCCGGGTGGCGGCCACCCTGAACTTCGGTCTGGGTTGAGGGAGTTGACGAGAACCAGGAGCAGCGGAATGTAGATCACCGCAAAGCCGAGCCCGGCGGCGATGCGCAGTGTGACGCGCGCGGGGCGGGAGAGATTCATCGGGGGCCTTCGCTATGCGTGATGCGGAGGTGCGGGAGAGTGGTCAGAGACTGCTGAGGGCTCCGGTGCGGCGTACCGCGAGCAGATAGAGCACGATGATCACCACGGGCACCGTGCCGAGTGCGGCAGCCAGCGGCAGGTCCAGGGTGATGTTGGAGTAGATGAGGTTGCCGATGAGCTGCGTCTTGCCGCCGACGATCTGTACGGCGATGTAGTCGCCGAGGCTGAGCGAGAACGTGAAGACCGAGCCGGCTGCGATGGATGGCAGGATCATCGGCAGCACCACGGATCGGAGGGTCCGACCGGTGCGGGCGCCGAGGTCGGCGGAGGCATCCAGCAGGTTGGCCGGGAGCTGTTCAAGTCCGGCGTGGATCGGCAAGATCATGTACGGCACCCACAGGTACGTCAGTACGAGGACGGTCGCGGTCACGCCGTAGCCGGGTCCCTTGATGCCGAGTGGCCCCAACACCCAGTCGAGCAAGCCGCCTTGAGCGAGGATGAGCCTCCAGGCATACGCCTTGACCAAGTAGCTGGCCCACAGTGGAGTGAGGATCGCCACCACGAGGAGCGGCCGCCACTTGCGGCTCGCGATGCGCGCGGTATAGAAGGCGATCGGGAAGGCGATCAGTACACACAGCCCGGTGACCGCGAGGGCAACGCCGACGCTGCGCAGGGCGACCTGCCGGTAGACGTCGGCGGTGAACAGCGCGGTGAAGTTGTCCGTGTTCCAGATCTTCACCACGTTGGAGGTGAAGGAGTCCGTGGCCCAGAAAGCGGACAGGAACAGGACGGAAAGCGAGCCGAGGTAGGCCAGGACCAGCCACACCAGTGGCGCGGAGAGCAGCAGAGACAGCTGCAACCGGGGGCGACGGTGCAGGGTCCCGGCGAGCCGCCGGACGAAGTCGGCGGCCGGCACGGAGTCGGTCATCGGTACGTAACCCTCAGCCCTTGATCTCGGTCCAGGCCTGTACCCACTTGGCGTACGGCACGCACGTGGTGTCCGTACGCCCGTCAACGCACTGTGCGATGGGCGTGGTCCAGAAGTGGACGTTCTTCCAGTACGACTCATCAGCGGCGTGATAGGTGGTGCAGTGGTTCTCGTCCGCGGTCAGCTTGCAGGCCTGCGCGTTGGACGGGGCCTCACCGAAATACTCGGCAACCTGGGCGTTCGCCTTCGGCGAGACAATCCAATTCATCCACTTGTAGGCGCAGTTGGGATGCTTCGCCTTGGCTGAGAGCATCCATGTATCGGACCAGCCGGTGGCGCCCTCCTTGGGAAGGACCGCCTTGACCGGAACCTTCTCGGCCTGAGCGGTGTTCAGGATGACCTGCCAACTGGTGCCTAGCACCGAGTCACCGCTCTTGAAGGCGGATACCTCCTTCAGGTAATCGCTCCAGTACTCACCGATGTTGGCATTCTGCTTCTTGAGCAGGGCGACGGCCTCGTCGAACTGCTTCTGGTTCAGAGCGTACGGGTCCTTGATGCCGAGGGACGGCTTGGTTTTCATCAAGTACAGGGCGGCGTCCGCGATGTAGATCGGCGAGTCGTACGCGGTGACCTTCCCCTTGTACGCCGACGACTCGCCGAAGACCGGGGACCAGGAGTCGGGCGCCGGCGTGACCTTCTTCGTGTTGTACATCAGCAGATTGGCGCCGCGGCCGTGCGGGATGCCGTAGGAGACACCCTTGACCGAGTTCCACTGCTGGTTCTTCAGCCCGGAGAAGACGTCCTTGTAGTTGGGTACCAGCTTGGTGTTGACGGGTGCGGCGTCGCCGGAGGCGATCAGCCGCAAGGCTGCATCACCGGAGGCGGAGACCGCGTCGTACTGGCCGGTCTTCATCAGGCTGACCATCTCGTCCGAGGTGCCTGCGGTCTTGGTGTTGACCTGACAGCCGGTCTGCCCCTCGAAGTCGGTGACCCAGTCGACCTTCGGGTCGTTGGATCCGTCCTCGGCGTATCCGGCCCAGGCGATCAGGTTCACCTGGCCCTCCGCCTTGCCGAGGGTCTTCTGGGCGACGAGCTTGGGCGGAGTGAAGCCGCTGCCGCCGGACGACGTAGCGGCGTTGTCCGACGAACCGCAGGCGGTAGCGAGAAGCAGGGCGCCGGCCGCGGCCGCTGCTCGGGACGTTCGGTTCAGACGCACAGGGATCTCCACGGAGAGGGAAGGGGCGGGGACTGAGTCGTGCGGGTTTGCGCTCACCGGGCCTCAGGCACCCTGAAGTTGTGCCGTTGGTGCCACTGGAGCCTGACCCGGGAGCCACGGAAGGCGGCGACGTCCTCGGAGGAGGTCTCCAGGTTCTGCTGGAGCGCGGTGAGCCGGCCACCGGCGTCGAGATCTACCAGGAGGCGGGTCGTGTCGCCCAGGTAGACGACCTCCGCGACGATGCCGGTGGCACTGGAGTGCTGCGCCTCACCGACGGCGGTTTCCTTGAGCACGCGAATCTTCTCCGGCCGGATGCTGTACGTTCCCCTGTCGCCCACAACCTGCTCCGCCGCGCTACCGGTCAGGAGGTTCGACGTACCGACGAAGCCCGCGACGAACGGGGTGGCGGGACGTTCGTAGATCTGGGCCGGGGTGCCGATCTGTTCGACGCGGCCCTGGTTGAAGACCGCAATCCGGTCGCTCATCGTCAGCGCCTCCTCCTGGTCGTGCGTGACGAAGACGAAGGTGATGCCGAGCTCGCGCTGGATCGCCTTGAGCTCGACCTGCATCTGCTCGCGCAGCTTGAGATCGAGGGCACCGAGCGGCTCGTCGAGCAGCAGCACCTTCGGGCGGCCGACCAGGGCGCGGGCCAGCGCCACGCGCTGGCGCTGGCCTCCGGAGAGCTGGGACGGGCGACGCGTGCCGAAGTCCGCGAGGCGTACGCTCGCCAGAGCCTCCCTGGCCTGCTTCAGGCGCTCCACCTTGGGCACTTTACGGATCTTGAGACCGTAGGCGACGTTCTGCTCCACGGTCATGTGCGGGAAGAGCGCATAGTCCTGGAAGACGGTGTGCACGTCGCGTTCGAAGGGTGCCAGAAGGGTGACATCGGAGCCTGCGAGCTCGATGGTTCCGCTGGTAGGAGCCTCGAAGCCGGCGATCATCCGGAGCACTGTGGTCTTGCCGGAGCCGGATGGCCCCAGCATCGAGAAGAACTCGCCGTCCGCTATCTCCAGGTCGACTCCGGCCACGGCCTCCGTCCGGCCGAAGGACTTGCCGAGGCGCTGTAGCCGGATCGCCATTCCCTCCATGGGCGGGAACCTTTCTGGTGCTGTGGGGAGTTGGCCGCAAACATATGAAGGCATAGTTCTCAGTTCAATACCCCGCTAAGGTAAAAGCTGAGTCAACTGGCAAGGTGTTGATCGTGAACCGAGACAAACCCGACGCCCGTAGAGCCGTGTTCACGCCCGTTGACACCCTGGCCCGGGTGGAGGCCGTCGTGCGGCGGCTCGGTGACGCCATAGACCTCGGGCTGCTCGCCGACGGCGAGCAGCTTCCTGGCGAGACCGACCTCGCAGCTCAACTCGGCGTCTCCACCGTGACCCTGCGCGAAGCTCTGATGGCACTGCGGCAACAGGGTCTGGTCACCACCCGCAGAGGCCGTGGCGGAGGCAGCTTCGTCACGGTGCCCGACGGTCCTGTGGAGGACCGACTCCTTGCCCGCCTTTCCGACTGGAGCACCGAGGAACTCCGCGATCTCGCCGACCACTGGGCAGCAGTCTCAGGTGCCGCCGCCCGGCTCGCGGCCCAACGCACCGAGCCCGGGGATCTGCAGCAACTGCAAAGATCTCTGGGAGAGTTGGTGGCAGCCGAGGACTCGAAGGCGTGCAGCCGCATCATTGGGCGCTTCCATGTCGAGCTGGCCGCAGCCGCCCAGTCCGCCCGGCTGACCAGGGAAGAGGTCACTCTTCAAACCGAGGTGGGCGCACTGCTCCCCCTCGCACTTGGAGAGGACGAACACCTCAAGGACATAACGGATCGTCACCGCGCCGTAGTCACCGCCGTGCATGATGGTGCGGATGACCGTGCCAGGGCCCTGGCCGAACAAAGCGTGCAGGCCGCCATGGCGCGCCTGATCGAACTCCGACTCGGCTCGGCCGACAGTCCCCGTCCGAGGGAGGACCCCGATGGGCAGCAGTCCCCGTCTCGCAAGCGCCGGATCGGCGCTACCTGACGAGATGGCGGTCGCCGACATGGCTGCCCGTGTCCGTGACGCGCTCGAAGGAGTCTTCGACGCGGTTGGCAGGACCGGTTCGGACACGGAGGCGGTGCTCGCCTCGGCCGCCACAGACCGCCGTCGGCCGGTCTCGGCCGATCTGACCGCGCTCCGCACCGGCCTGCACGCACGTCTCGCCCAGTACGACCTGGTCTCAGGGCTCGGCTTCGTGGCTGCCCCAGGACTGCTCGACGACGTACCGGCGTGGCTGGAGTGGTCGCAGAGGGCCGTGGACGGCTCCGTACATCCGCTGTTGCTCGACCTGGACCCGGAGCGCTCGGCATACTCCGACTACACCCACTGGGACTGGTTCGCCCTGCCGCGCGACACCGGACAGCGGGCGGTCGCGGGACCGTATGTCGACTACCTTTGCTCCGACGAGTACAGCCTCACCCTCTCCGCACCGGTGACGGTCGAGGGACGCTTCATGGGGGTGGCCGCTGCCGACGTCTATCTGCGGCACTTCGAAGCGGTGGTCATGCCCTTGCTCCAACGCCTGACGGGACCCGCGCGCCTGGTCAACGCGCGCGGCCGCGTCGCCGCCTCCACCGACCCCCACCACCTGGTCGGATCGCTCACCAAGGGACCGAACTTCGCGGCAGTACTGGCCGCACCGGCAAGCGCCGCCGAACACAGCGGGCTGCGACTGCGGCCCTGCGACGGCGTCCCCCTCATCCTGGTGACGGCGGCACCGTCCGGTCGGCCCCAGGAGGCCGGCCTGTGGGCCGAGGAGCCCGGGGCGTAGATCGCCGCGCTGGCCAATCAGATGGCCCTCCCTCACTTGACGCGGCTCGCGAACGTCGCCGACGTAGCGGTACCGAGATTGCGTATCCGGCGGGCAAGTCCGCGTCCGCATGGCCGTAAAGACCGCCTTGGACGGATGAAATATGTGATGCGGCGTTCGTGGTCAAGGCGCTCACGCCGAAGTACCGCATCTCCGGTGGGAAGCCGTTGGAAAGGGGCCTGGTCACAGGTACCTCGCTGGCGGCCTACCCAACGCATGCACGACGTGAAGCGGCGAGGACTGGAAACGGAGCGTCAGCCACCGCGCCAGTCCCCGACCCTACTGAATGCCTGGAAGACAGCTCCCGTCAGATGCCGTATGTCTGAGGGCCGCTGCGAGCTGTGCCGAGGGCCTCCAGGTGGGCGAGGAGATCATCGGTCTCCGGGTCGGGCGCGGGACGCGGCAGGCGTGGGGGAAGCGTGGGATGCCGTGTCTCCCCCTGGCACACTGCCCTCAGTCGTACGCAGGGGGAACACATGAGTGAGCGGGATGTCGACGCGCGGGTCGAGGAGCTGACCCGGGGGTTGCGGCGCATGGCCGCGGGGCTGTTGGAGGCGGCGGCCGAGCATCCGGATGCCGTACGGGCGCGGGAGTTGTCGGCGGCAGCCGGGGTCCTGACGAACAACGTGCTGGCGCGCCTGGACGGGGCAGCCGTCGAAGACTCCCCGTCGCACCGGAGCGAGCCCGAGGTGCAGGACACCGTACCGTCGGCGAAGAGCGCGGTCGCCGAGCCCGGGACGGCGCTCGACGAGCTGGTGGAGCTGTATCTGCCGGACTATGCGCGGCGCCTGGACGACCCGGTGATGACCGACCCGGATCTGCCCTACGAGCGGTGGAACCATCTACACCGGGTCCGTTTCGGGCGCGGCAAGCCCTTCGAGGCCGCGCCGTTGTGGAACGACGCCGTGCCCAGCCGGGGGAAGGCAGTGGTGCGCGGCATGACCTCCAAGGCGGAAGTGCTGCGCCGCCTGCACCACAGCTACGTGATCCAGCGGGACCTGGACAGCCCGGAGGGCGAGATGGCGGTTCAGGTGCTGCAGGGATGCGCGGCGATCCGTCGCTCCCGCGCGATCGACGGCGGCGACTTCGTCGACAAGTCGGATCTGGCGCTGAAGCTGGACGCCCTGCAGTGGCACGCCCTGGTGATCGCCGCTCGTCGGAGCGAGCACGCCCGTGCCCAAATCCTCACCCAGCTGCGACAGCTGGAGGTGCTGGCCGCCGCGGTCCTGGAGCTGGACACGGCGTTCCGGCAGCGCAACAGCAGCCCCTCCCTGGGCGCCCCGATCGCCGGGGCCGCGCACGGGGTGAAGGCGGTGCTCCGGCACTGGCCGCCGAAGGTCGTGTAGGCCGTTACGGAATCAGGTCATACGACAAGTCGCAGGTCAGGGCAGGCATTAGGCCCGCTGTGCTCGCCGCCGTCTCCCATGTCGCCATCCAGCTCTCGAGGTCGTTGAGGATGTCGTCGGGCCTGGTTCTCCTCGGCGTCGAGCCCGGGGAGGCGCAGCAGCTGGCGTTGATGATGGCCTGCGTCGACAACCTTGGGGACGAACGTGATCGTGTTGCCGGTCGGGGAGTTGGCAAGCTGCATCTCGGCGACGTCGAAGCCGAGGTCGTTGAGCCGACGCATGCGACGTTCGATGGAGTGATACTTACCGGCCGGATATACCGAAGTACGGGTCAGCTCACTCCGCAGCTCCTCGTACAGCTGGCAGATCTCAGCGCCGAAAGCGATCGGATCCACCGAGGGATGAGCGCACCCGCGGCCTCCAGCTCCAGCATCTCTCCGCTGATGTTCACCCGGGCCAGATCGATGTCGTATTCACGCTGCCCTGTGCTGAGTTGGTTGTGCACCTCGCCGGCCTCGGCATCTACAAGGTAGCCGGCATAGGCGCCGGCTTCCCGGCGGAAGAGCGTGTTGGACAGAGAGCAGTCGCCCCGGGCGAAGCCCGCCAGGTGCAGCCGGACCAGCAGTACGGCGAGGTCACTGCACCCCGTGCGGCCGGAACTGGATGCTGATGCGCCCTCCCGCGGCCCGCGAGGTCTTGGGGATGGCGTGCTCCCAGGTCCGCTGGCAGGAACCGCCCATCACGATCAGGTCGCCGTGTCCGAGCGACCGCCGGACGACATCGCCGCCGCGGCACGGGCGCAGCAGCAGGTCGCGGGGCGCACCCACGGAGAGGATGGCGACCATCGTGTCCTCGCGGGCGCCCCTGCCGATGCGGTCGCCGTGCCAGGCCACGCTGTCGTGCCCGTCGCGGTAGTAGCACAGGCCGGCTGTTGTGAAGGGTTCACCGAGCTCGGCAGCGTAGTGCGTGGAGAGTGCCTGCCGCGCCTCGTCGAGGACGGGGTGCGGCAGCGCTTCGCCGGCACGGTAGAAGGCGAGCAGGCGCGGGACGTCCACGACCCGCTCGTACATCTGCCGTCGCTCGGCCTTCCAGGGAACGTCCGTGGCCAGCTGTTCGAACAGAGAGTCGGCGCCGCACAGCCAGCCCGGCAGGAGGTCGATCCAGGCGCCGTCGCCGAGCCCCGTTCTGCGGAGGCCGTCCAGTGGGCGTAGAAACGCGTCGTCGCCCTGATCGAACAGGGACCCCTGGAGCTGGTGCGATGCCATACCTTCAGCCTACCCAGAATCGAACACATGCGCTATTGGTTAAAGTCCCCCGCTTCCGCCGCCCAGGGGCGCCTGGGCGTTACGGGTGGGCGCCGCGGTACGGGCCAGCCACCCCGGGGACTGCCCCGGCAGGCACCGGCCATCCCGTGCGCCGGGAATAGCGGATCGATGCGCGGCGTGCACCGCTGCGGCCCCGCTGCTCCCTGGTCACGCGTAACGACACATAGCGCTCATATCGTCTAAATTGGTGCAAGTGGGGTTGTGGTGTCTGTGGTCACGCCGGACTTGCGGGACTGCGTCCATGGCCGCACGTGTACTGAGACAGCGTGACCCGGTCCGGCCGGGCCACGGGGACGGATACCCATGACCGACGGCCATCAGGGTCCAGAAGACCACGGTCCGGACCCCCTCGGAGACTTCCTCTTGCACTTTCTCGGCACCGGACAGGGTGGGGAGCCGCCCGACCCGCGGCGCATCGACTTCAGCCGTATGTTGAGCGGTCCCGCACGGCAGCTCGTCACCGTCGCAGCGTCCTATGCCGCCCGGCACGGGAGTACCGACCTCGACACGGAGCACCTCCTGCGGGCCGCACTCACCACCGAGCCGACTCGTCGCATGGTCTCACGAGCGGGCGCCGATCCCGACGCGCTCGCGGCCGAGATCGACCGGCAGGCCGGGGAAGGGCCACGAAGCCACTTCATCGCCGTCACGCCGGCGGTCAAGCGCGCTCTGCTCGACGCCCATGAGATCGCGCGCTCCACTGGATCCTCCTACATCGGCCCGGAACACGTGCTGACGGCACTCGCCGCCAACCGCGACTCCACCGCGGGGCAAATGCTCAACGCCGCGCACTTCTCGCCGCCCGCCGGCGCCCGGGACAGCCACGGGCCCGTGCCCGGCAGCGCCGGCCAGCGTATCGGCCCCGGCGAGCGAAACACCCCCAACCTGGACAAATACGGCCGCGATCTCACCGACCTGGCCCGGGAGGGTCGTATTGACCCGGTCATCGGCCGTGACGGGGAGATCGAGCAGACCATTGAGGTCCTCGCCCGCCGAGGGAAGAACAATCCCGTCATGATCGGCGAAGCCGGAGTGGGTAAGACCGCCATTGTCGAGGGACTGGCCCAGCGCATCGCGGACAGCGACGTGCCGGACATCCTGCTCGATCGGCGTGTCGTCCAGCTCGACCTCTCAGGAGTCGTTGCCGGTACCCGCTTCCGTGGGGACTTCGAGGAACGGCTCAACAGCCTCATCGAGGAAATCCGCGCCCACTCGGGCGAGCTGATCGTCTTCATTGACGAACTGCACACCGTCGTCGGGGCGGGCGGCGGCTCCGAGGGCGGCCCGATGGACGCGAGCAATATGCTCAAGCCCGCCCTCGCCCGCGGCGAACTCCACGTCGTGGGGGCCAGCACGCTCGAGGAGTACCGCCGCTACATCGAGAAGGACGCCGCGCTTGCACGCCGGTTCCAGCCGGTTCTGGTGCCCGAGCCCAGCCCGGCGGACGCCGTCGAGATCCTGCGCGGTCTCCAGGACCGCTACGAAGCCCATCACCAGGTCCGCTACACCGATGAGGCGCTGCTCGCCGCCGTCGAGCTGTCCGACCGCTACCTCACCGACTTCTATCTGCCCGACAAGGCGATCGACCTCTTGGACCAGGCCGGCGCCCGGGTCCGGCTGCGCTCCTCCACCCGCGGCACCGACATCCGCGCCCTGGAACGCGAAGTGGAGCAACTCACACGGGACAAGGACCAGGCCGTCGCCGCCGAGCAGTACGAGCGGGCGACCGAGCTGCGCGACCGGCTCGCCGACCTCGAACAGCGGATCGACCAGGCAAACCACGCGCCGCAGCCGCGCAGCCACGTCGCCGAGGTCACCGTCGAAGACATCGCCGACATCGTGTCCCGCCGGACCGGAATTCCCGTCAGCAGCCTCACCCAGGAGGAGCGGGACCGACTGCTGAACCTGGAGCAACATCTGCACCAGCGCGTCATCGGCCAGGACGAAGCGGTGACCGCCGTCGCCGACGCCGTCCTTCGCTCGCGAGCGGGCCTGGCCGACCCCGGCCGCCCGATCGGGAGCTTCCTCTTCCTCGGTCCCACCGGGGTCGGCAAGACCGAACTCGCCCGCGCGCTCGCGGAGGCACTCTTCGGGAGCGAGGACCGGATGATCCGTCTCGACATGAGCGAGTACCAGGAACGGCACACCGTCAGCCGCCTGGTCGGCGCTCCCCCCGGCTACGTCGGCCACGAGGAGGCCGGACAGTTCACCGAAGCGGTACGCAGGAACCCCTACTCGCTGCTGCTCCTGGACGAGATCGAGAAGGCGCACCCCGACGTCTTCAACATCCTGCTGCAGGTGCTCGACGACGGGCGGCTCACCGACTCCCAGGGCCGCACAATCGACTTCAAGAACACCGTCATCGTCATGACCAGCAACCTCGGTTCGCAGGCCATCACCGGTGGCGGCGGCGCGATGGGCTTCGGCTCCGGCTCCGCGGACACCGACGAGCGGGCCCGCCGCGAGCGGGTGCTGCGCCCACTGCGCGAACACTTCCGGCCGGAGTTCCTCAACCGCATCGACGAGATCGTGATCTTCCGCCAACTCGCCGACCAGCAGCTACGGCAGATCACCAACATGCTGCTGGACGACTCCAGGCGCCGGCTCCGCGCCCAGGACGTCACCGTCGAGATCACCCTGGACGCCGTCGAATGGCTCGCCCAACGCGGCTACCAGCCCGAATACGGCGCCCGCCCGTTGCGCCGTACGATCCAGCGTGAGGTCGACAACCGGCTCTCCCGCATGCTGCTCGACGGCAGCCTGCAGCCCCACAGCCGCCTCCGGATCGACGTCGCCAATGGCGAGCTGACCATCCACAAAGAGGAAGAACCACAGCGCCCCGCGACCTGACCCCGAGCGGCGTCCCGGACAGCTCACCCTGACCCGCCACCTCACGACACGTGCGCCGTCGGTGCGGAGAAGATCGCGAGTGTGCTGAGGAGATCGGCCGAGGTGAACCGGCGTGCTGGGGCGTGCCGGGCATCCTGCCATGTTCCGCACCGGCTCGTCCTGATCGATGATGACGTACCGGGCTGCCGTCCTCGGTACGCCACCGGCTGTCCCAGGAAGGGGTTCCTATGCGGGAAACGACGCCAGCGCAGTCCCCGTCGGACGACCGCTCCGTCCACGGCTCGAACGAAGAGGCCGATGTGATCGTGGTGGGGGCGGGGCCTGCGGGCTCGTCCGCGGCCTTCCACCTCGCCAAGGCAGGCATCGATGTCCTGCTCCTGGAAAAGACTCACTTTCCCCGGGAAAAGGTGTGCGGAGACGGCTTGACCCCGCGAGCGGTGCACCAGCTCATCCGGATGGGCATCGACATCAAGGCTCCGGGGTGGACGCGTTCACGCGGGATGCGATGGGTGGCCGGTGAGCATCAGGTGCACATCGACTGGCCCGCCCTGGGGCGCTACCCGGACTTCGGGCTCTCGCGCAGCCGGCATGACTTCGACAACATCCTGGCCCGCCACGCCGTTGCTGCCGGAGCACGGTTGCGCAACGGGGTGAAGGTGACCCGGCCCGTGACCGACCGCGCGGGCCGCATCACCGGCGTGACCGCCACGGCCGGAACGAAGGAGCTGGTGGTCTTCCACGCACCGATCGTCATCGCCGCCGACGGCGCCTCCGCCCGCCTGGCCCTCGCCATGGGCCTGCAGCGGGACAAGAGCAGGCAGATCGCGACAGCCGCCCGCCGCTATTACCGCAGCCCAGAACGGTCTCAAGAGGAGTACCTGGAGTTGTGGGCCGATCTCCGCTTCCCGGGGAGCGATCACTACCTGCCGGGATACGGTTGGATCTTTCCCATGGGAGACGGCCGCGTCAACGTCGGGCTCGGTGCGCTGCCTCACCGGCGGCACGGCATCGCGGACCTGCGGACCACGTTGGACCATTGGCTGGCCCGCACTCCTCACGCCTGGGGGCTGCATGAGGAGAACGCCGAGGGCCCTGTCCGGAGCGCGGCGCTGCCCCTGGGTTTCAACCGTCACCCCCTCTACACTCGGGGGCTCCTCCTCGTCGGCGACTCCGGAGGCATGATCAGCCCCTGGAACGGGGAGGGCATTGGCCAGGCCATGGAAGCCGGCGAAGTCGCAGCCGAGAGCGCTGCGCTCGCCCTCGCCCTTCCCCCAGGCCCCGGGCGGGAGCGAGTGCTGCACGGCTACCCTGTCGAGATGAACCGCCGCTGGGGGCGCTACTACCGTCTCGGCAACGCGGCCGCCGACGTCGTCTTCAGCCGTTCGGGCTTCCAGCCGATCCTCAATCGGTACGTCATGGGATCGCCGTTTCTGCTCAACACCCTGGCCCGGATGCTCACCAATCTCACGGACAAGCCCTCGCACGACGTGATCGACCATGTACTCAACACCGTCGTCCGTCTGGTCCCGTCGCCGCATGCGCGCAGACGCTGAACGGCCCGCCGGCGGTGCCTCTCCCAGCGTGGCCGCACGCCGCCAGGCCGGAGGAAGGCAGGTCCATGGAGCCGACGGCGGACCTGACGGCCACCGGTCGCCATCCTCGCTGATTCCGTCGGAGAGCCCGGCGTTCGGCAGGCCTGCGGGAGGACCAGTGGCAGGCGGTGGCGGCTCTGGCGGAGGAGCGCCGACGTGCACCGGTGGTGGGGACCGCCCCTCGGCTTCTCGGGACTGCAGGGGGCCGCCCCCTTGGTGCTCCCTGTGTTGCCGGCCACCCTGTCCGCGACGTGCAAGGCCGACAGGCCGGTAGTCGCCTCATCAAGGTTGCGTCAAAGCGGGATGGAACGGAACGCGGGAGCGGTCACCTGTGACTACAACTGAGGTGGAGGTGAACCCCATGCTTCCGTACCTCTCCCGGGACCGGGTGGCGCTCGTGGCGGCTGTGGCTCTGCCGCCGGTCGTGTGCGCGGTGCTGGTGCCCTTCCGGGCCAGCATGTCCAACACCAACGCGGCTCTGGTGCTCGTCGTCGCCGTGGTGGGCGTGGCGGCGCTGGGCCATCGCCTCGCCGGCGTGCTCACCGCGCTGTCCGCGGCAGTGTGGTTCGACTTCTTCCTCACCCACCCCTACGAACAGTTCACGATCACCAAGTCCGCCGACATCACCACCGCCGTGCTGCTCCTCGTCGTCGGCGTCGTCGTCTCCCAGCTTGCGGCCCGCGCCCGGGAACTGAAGGTCATCGCCATCACCGACGACGACTACCTGGCACAGATCCACCACACCGCTCGCCTTGTCGAGACCGCCACCGACCCGCACACCGTGATCGACCACGTGCGTGGGCAGCTGGTGGGGCTGCTCGGCCTGAGCGGCTGCCGCTTCGAATACGGCACCCTCATCGGACACCCGCCCAGTCTGAGGGAGGACGGCAGCATCTCCTGGGGCCGCCGGCGCTGGGACGTCGACCACAACGGACTGCCGGGCGAGGAGCTGGAACTGCGCGTCTTCCACAACGGGCGCTTCTACGGCCGGTACATGCTCCAGGCCGCACCCGGTGCCGCCCCGCCGCTAGCCGCCCGCCTCGTCGCGGTGACCTTGGCGAACCAGGTCGGGACGGCACTCGACACCATCAGCCACGTGCGCGCTTGAGACCCAGGAGCGCCGAATCTCCCAGCCCGGCCAGAGCGTGGTTGAGCTCGACGACGTTGACGCGCTGCTCCCCCAGAATGCCCAGCACACGTTCCTGGACGTGCTCGGTGACCAGTCTCCTTACCCGGGCGGGGGCGAGGTGACGGGCCTTCGCAACGCGATTGACCTGCTCGTAGGCGTATGCCGGGGAGATCGCCGGGTCGAGACCGGAGCCACTGGTGGTGACGGCGTCCACGGGGACGGACGCCGGCGGGACGCCGTCGAGCGCGGCGACGGCGGCGCGACGGTCCCGGACAGCGCTGATCAGTTCGGTGCTGTTCGGGCCGAGGTTGGAAGCGCCGGAGCTCATGGGGTCGTAGTCAGCAGCGGACGGGCGGGGCTGGAACCATGCAGGATCCGGGCGCAGCGCCTCGTTCAGGTCACGAGGGTTCTTCTTCGGCAGGGCGAAGTTCTGGCCGATCAGGCTGGAGGCCACGGGTCTGCCGTTCGTGGTGAGCAGCGAGCCATTGGCTTGGTGGGAGAGGCCCGCCTGAGTAATGCCGGTGACGAGCAAGGGATACGCGAGGCCCGTGATCACGGTGAATACGAGCAGCATCCGTAGGGCCGCCAGATGGTGACGGAGTACGGCGGGAAGGGCGGTGGGCGCCATGAGATCACCTTGTTCTCTCGTCGGGCCGTTCGTCAGCGCAGGCCGGGAATGAACTGGATGACAAGGTCGAGCAGTTTGATGCCGACGAACGGCATGACCAAGCCGCCGAGCCCGTACATCCAGATGTTGCGGCTGAGCAGTTGGGAGGCGGAGGAGGGCCGGTAGCGCACGCCACGCAGCGCCAGCGGGATCAACGCGATGATGATGAGTGCGTTGAAGACGATCGCGGAGGCGATCGCCGACGTGGGGCTGTGCAGACGCATGATGTTGAGCCGGTCGAGACCTGGGTAGACGCTCGCGAACATCGCGGGGATGATCGCGAAGTACTTCGCGACGTCGTTGGCGATGGAGAAAGTCGTCAACGCACCTCTGGTGATGAGGAGTTGCTTGCCGATCTCGACGATCTCGATGAGCTTCGTCGGGTTGGAGTCGAGGTCGACCATGTTCCCGGCCTCCTTGGCAGCCGACGTGCCGGTGTTCATCGCCACGCCCACGTCGGCCTGGGCGAGGGCCGGAGCGTCGTTCGTGCCGTCGCCGGTCATGGCGACGAGTTTCCCGCCCTCCTGTTCGCGCCGGATCAGGGCCATCTTGTCCTCGGGTGTCGCTTCTGCGAGGAAGTCGTCCACGCCGGCTTCCTCAGCGATGGCGCGCGCGGTGAGCGGGTTGTCCCCGGTGATCATGATGGTCCTGATGCCCATGCGCCGCAGTTCGTCGAAGCGTTCACGCATGCCTGCCTTGACGACATCCTTGAGGTGGATGACGCCCAGCACGCGAGCGGTCTGCGTACCGCCGCCCCGGGAGACAATGCCGACCACCAGCGGGGTTCCGCCGCTCGCGGAGATGCCGTCGACGATTTGGCCGACGTCGGCGGTGGGATGGCCGCCGTTGTCGCGGACCCAGCGCATCACCGCGGTCGCAGCGCCTTTGCGCAGTGAACGGTTCTCTTGTGGATCATTGAGGTCGACTCCGCTCATCCGGCTCTGTGCAGTGAACGGGACGAACGCGGCCTGCTCCAGTTCGCCCTCGCTGCGCCCGCGCAGTGCGTACTGCTGCTTGGCGAGAACGACGATCGAGCGGCCCTCGGGTGTCTCGTCGGCGATGGACGACAGCTGAGCGGCGTCCGCGAGTTCGTCGACGCTCACCCCGTGCACGGGCAGGAATTCGGCGGCCTGGCGGTTGCCGAGGGTGATGGTTCCGGTCTTGTCGAGGAGAAGCGTGTTGACGTCGCCTGCGGCCTCCACGGCGCGTCCGGACATCGCCAGCACATTGCGCTGGACGAGTCGGTCCATGCCGGCGATACCGATCGCGGAGAGCAGCGCGCCGATGGTCGTCGGGATCAGTGCCACGACGAGGGCGACGAGGATGACGATGGTCTGCTCGGCCCCCGCGAAGATGGCGAAGGGCTGCAGGGTCACCACGGCGATCAGGAAGACGATCGTGAGGGATGCCAGGAGGATGTTCAGCGCGATCTCGTTCGGCGTCTTCTGGCGGGCAGCCCCCTCGACAAGGGCGATCATCCGGTCGATGAAGGTCTCCCCCGGCTTCGAGGTGATCTTCACTACGATCCGGTCCGAGAGAACCTTCGTGCCGCCCGTGACCGCCGACCGGTCGCCGCCCGACTCGCGGATCACCGGCGCCGACTCGCCTGTGATGGCCGATTCGTCGATACTCGCGATGCCCTCCATCACATCGCCGTCGCCCGGGATCATCTGCCCGGCTTCGACGACCACGTGGTCACCCACCCGCAGGTCGACGCCCCGCACCTCCTCCTCTGCGGCGTCGGTCGCGCCGGCCCGCCAACCGGTGAGGCGCCGAGCCATCAAGGTGGTCTTGGTGCGGCGCAATGTCTCCGCCTGCGCCTTGCCCCGCCCCTCGGCCACGGCTTCGGCCAGGTTGGCGAACACGGCCGTCAGCCACAGCCCTGCGGTGATCACCCACGCGAAGACGCTGGGGGTTCTGATCGCCGACAGTGTGGTCAGAAGCGCCCCGACCTCCACCACGAACATGACCGGGTTGTGGACCATTGAGCGCGGATCCAACTTGCGCAAGGCATCAGGGAAGGACCTCAACAACTGCAGCGGATCCAGCAGCCCGCCCGAGAGCCGGTCCTGCCGAGGGCCGGCACCCGGCGGGGTGGGGCCGGAAGCGACGGTTGTGGACATCAGCGCAGCCCCTCTGCGAGGGGGCCCAGTGCGAGGGCCGGGAAGTAGGTCAGCCCCACGACGATGAGGATCACGCCGGTGAGCAGGCCGACGAATTGCGGACGGTGGGTGGGCAGAGTGCCCGCAGTGACCGGTACGGGTTGTTGGCCGGCGAGCGATCCGGCGAGAGCGAGGACGAACACCATCGGCAGGAACCGGCCGAGCAGCATGACCACGCCGAGCGTGGTGTTGTACCAGACGGTGTTCGCGCTCAGACCGGCGAACGCCGAGCCGTTGTTGTTCGCCGCGGACGTAAAGGCGTACAGAACCTCGGAGAAACCGTGTGCCCCAGGGTTGAGCATGGCCGCCCGCTCGCCGGGGAACGCCATGGCCAGGCCCGCTCCTACGAGCACGAGGACGGGTGTGGTCAGGATGTAGAGCGAGGCGAACTTCATCTCCCGGCCGCGGAGCTTCTTGCCCAGGTACTCGGGCGTGCGGCCGACCATCAGCCCGGCGACGAAGACTGCGACGACCGCCAGGATCAGGGTTCCGTAGAGGCCGGAGCCGGTACCGCCCGGTGCGATCTCGCCGAGCATCATGTCGAAGATCGTCATTCCGCCGCCGCCCGGCGTGTACGAGTCGTGGGCGGAGTTGACCGCGCCGCACGACGTGAGGGTGGTGGACACCGCGAACAGGGCCGAGGCCCAGATCCCGAACCGTGTCTCCTTGCCCTCCATCATTCCGCCGGCCGCGTGCCCGGCCGTGCTGCTCACGCTGTGGAGCTCATTGGCGGTCGCGACGGCGACGAAGGCGGCCCAGATCACTCCCATCACGGCGAGGATCGCATAGCCCTGGCGGTGGTCGCCGACCATCGCGCCGAAGGTCCGCGGCAGCGAGAACGAGATCACCAGCATCAAATAGTTCTCGATCAGGTTGGTGAAGGCGTTGGGGTTCTCGAAGGGGTGGGCGGAGTTCGCGTTGTAGAAGCCGCCCCCGTTGGTGCCCAGTTCCTTGATGGCTTCCTGGGAGGCTACGGGACCGCCGGTCAGGCTCTGGTGGCCGCCCCCGATGGTGGTGATGTCGTGGGCGCCATGGAAGTTCTGGATAACGCCGGCGGCCACCAGAACGATCGCGAAGACGAATGCGATGGGCAGCAGGAGGCGCAGGACGATCCGGGTCAGGTCCACCCAGAAATTGCCCACACGATCGGTCTTCTTCCTGGTGAAGCCGCGGATCAGTGCGGCGACGACGGCGATACCCATGGCCGCGGAGGTGAAGTTCTGCACGGCGAGGCCCGCCATCTGGACCAGGTGGCCCATCGTCGACTCGCCCGAGTACGCCTGCCAGTTGGTGTTGGTGACGAAGGACGCGGCGGTGTTGAACGACAGGCCCGCAGCGACCGGCTTCGTGCCCAGGGAGAGCAGAAAGTGGTTCTGCAGACGCAGGAACCCGTACAGGAACAGCACCGACACGGCAGCGAAGGCCAGAACACTGCGCAGGTAGACCGGCCAGCCCTGGTCGGCGTCGCCGTTCACTCCACCCAGCCGGTAGATCAGGCGCTCCGCCCTCCAGTGGCGATCGGTGGTCAGGACGCGGGCCATGTAGTCGCCCAACGGGCGAAACGACAGTGCCAGCGCCACCACCAGGGCGATCGCTTGGAGCCAGCCCGCGAGAGTGTCGTTCATCCGGGCGCGTCCCTAGAACTTCTCGGGAAGAATCAAGCAGACGACCAGGTAGATCACCAGACCGACGGCAACGATCAGGCCGACGATGTTCTCGACGCTCACAAGCGTTCAACCCCCTTGGCGGCCAGACCGATGAGGACAAACACCACGACTGTGAGGCCGATGTACGCAACGTCCGACATGTGCTAGGGACCCCCGCAGAGTCATCAGGGGCGGAAGGTCCTGCCTCGCCCACGTATGGGGTTATGCCCGATTCTGATGCTATATCAGGCACTGCTGGGATCGACCTGCCATCATGCGGGCCGATGGGGTGACGAGCTATTGCGTCAGCGGTCCGGGCAGTTGCGGGTCCCTCGCGCGGGATCCCGTAAATCGAGGATCGCCGAGATGAGCCAAACAGGGGCCACGGGATGATCTTCCCTGTCCGGCACGTTGGATGCGGTCGTGCGTTCGGCCAGACAGCCCCTACCTGGGCTTTGCGGGCGAGCAGTTGAATCTCCTGGAACTGCCGTCGGTCGGTGGGCTGAGGCTCGCGAACCATCCGGGCCACCTCGGCCAACCCGGATTTGCGAGCATCGCGGCGAGGTGATCAGGCGACCACCGATAGGCCAGCGCGACTGTGTGATCGAAGACCTGCGTCGGGTGAGATGGATCATCGCTGGCCGAAAAGCCGACCAGAAGGTGGCCGCCAGGTGCCAGAACGCGGTGGAACTCCGCCAAGATGAACGGGAGTTCTTGCGGCGGAGTATGGATGATGGACCAACGTGAGAGTACGCCGCCCAGGCGCGGTACAGCCGGGGTCCTCGGCGATGCCGTGGGCCTGTCTGCGGTGACCAGCAACAACTGGGCCCCACACACAGCACCCCAGGAGAGATTCGCTATCGTGCGTTGCGTAGCTTGAGAATGTATGTCGCAGTAAGCGCAACGGCACGGTCTTCGTCATGTGACAGATCTGCGAGGGCACGTGACGTCGTGATCCCCGGGATGTCCGCGAGCGCCTGTGTCAGCCGTCGACGTGCAGACGATTCAATGGCGCGGTCGACGAGGCAGTCGACGAGCCCAGTAGCGATCTGGTCCGCCAACGCGGGATCACTCGCCAGCGCGCTCAGTGCATCGGCTGCGTCGGCGTCGTTCCTCTCCTCGACGATCATGTCGATGAGCGTCGGGACCGCGTCGGCTACTCCACGTGCCCCGAGCGCCAGAGCCGCGTATCTGCGAACCACGATGTCGGGGTTCGTGAGGGCGTCCTGCAGCAGTGCGGTCGCCTCACCGTTCGGAATCTCGGCGATGGACTGGACGGCACGTTTCCGCACCTCGGCCGCGGGTGAGCCGAGGCCCTCCGCCAGCAGTGCCAGCCCGTTCTCGCCCGATTGCGCCAGAGCCCAACGAAGGGCTCCGGCGACGTTCGGGTCCGACTCGCTCAGCACGGCCTCGACCAGTGCTTCCACCGGCACGGAAACTTCCTCGACCGCGGAGAGGGCCGCGCGCTGCCGCGCCCCCGCGTTCTTCGACCCCAACGCCTGGAGGAGCGGGGCGACCTGAAGGACGTCCTCCCAGCGGGCGGGTTCCGCGGCACCGATCCGACGGAGTCGCGTGAGCAGCTCCGTCTCCGCTGCGATGCGGTCTCGCGTCTGGCGGATGAGGTCGTCGACGAGCCCCGCGGGCGCGAAGCCGGGTTCATCGAGCGCGCGCCTGACGTCGCGCAGCGACAGCCCCAATGACCGCAGGCTCTCGATGTGGAAGATTCGCCGGATGTCCTCGCTGGAGAACTCTCGATAGCCAGAATCGGTACGACCCGTTGGCCGCACCAGGCCGAGCGATTCGTAATGCCTGAGCATGCGGGCGCTGACCCCGGACCGTCGCGCGACATCACCGATCAACACTGTCTACCGTCCCTCCTGGCCGAGGGCTACAATGCGCTTCGCCTCCTCGATCGCGAACTCGAATCCGGCATCCGGCTCGCGCCACAGCCGTTCCGTGGCGATCGCGTGCGCGCGCACGCGAGGGTCGAGATCCGTCGTCGCGGCGCCCAGTGCCGGCAACATCACCTCCCCGAGCGCGATCAGCGCCCGGCTGAGGCTCAGCTGCGTCTCGCGTTCGCCGCGCCCGAGCTGTGTCGCCAACACTGCGGCCAACTCGTGCTCCTCACCTTCGGGCACGAGCACGACCGCTGCCCGCCAGGCGCTCCGGGCCACCTCGTCGTCGGCATCGGACAGCAGCGCCGGTGTGATCGCCGGCCACGCTTGCCGATCCCCGATCTTGGACAGCGTGTGCAACGCCTGGCTCCGTGCCTGCGCAGGCTCCGAGCGGACTTCGTCGAAAAGCACCGGGACCGTCATCGATGCCGCGTGGCGGGCGAGTGCCCATGTCAGCATTTCGCGCACGTAGAACTCGGGTTCGATCGCGCATCGCTCGATGAGCTTGCCGATGAACCCCGGGTCCGGGGTCGTGCCGACCGCCAGCGCTGCCTGCAGCCGAACCGACGAGCTGTTGTTCTCCAGCCCCTGGAGAACTCGCATCGTGATCGTGTCCACTTTCGGCATGGTCATCGGGACCACCTCCTTGACACAGTGAAGCCCTTGTCACTGTGTCAAGGTCAAGCGGAGCCAGGTCGGGAGATGGCCAGGCATCCTCGGCCCACCGAGTCCGGTGCTTGTCAGGTCAGACGAGACGTGCGTGACGTCATGAGGCTTGTGGTGTGGCCAACGGCGTCCAGGTGCAGGACCTCGTGTGCGATGCCGGCGGCATCGACGTAGACCCGCTCGGCCCGGTAGAGGCAGCGGCCCGGGCATACGCGGCGGACATGGCGGGAGTCCCTCGGTTCTCAGGCGGCTTGGCCGAGGCCGATGAGGGTCACATCATGCTCGCGCAGCGGGGTGAAGCCGACGTCGGGCTTCGAGTCGTACGCCTCGGGCTCGATGGCGAGTTCGTGCGTGCTGTACTCGCCGAACCGCTTGATGTGCTCGGTCAGGTACGGCGAGACGTGGGCCAGGTCCTCGGGGAGGAAGGGCCGGACAGCTGGGCGTTGTGGCCAAGGACGAACATACCGACGGCCCCAGTCGACAGGACCGTTGTCCCAGGCTTCGTCACGAAGGGAGAACTGATCGCTGTAATGGGCGTGTTGGCGGTATGCCAACGCCTCCGCCCAGGCCGCCAGTTCACGGCCCTTTGCACACGCTTCAAGGCCGCTGAGTAGCCCGTGTCGCCCTCGATGCCCGCCGGGCGTTCGAGAGTTCCGTGGTCATTTTCAAGACGCTGGACCATCGAGCCAGGGTCGACCGGCCTTCGCACCACCCGTGGCCATCGACCCACCCGCACCACCCCGATAGCATGTTCGAACTCACGACGAGCGCCATCGCCCGTCCTTCACCGGAAATCCACGTATCCGGCGTGAAGAGTGTCGTTAACTAACATCTAACAAATCGGCTAAACAATTGATACCTATAGCATCGCGGGTTCTTTCACGAAGAAACAACAGAATTTCGTTCGCCGTGTGGCGTCAACCACGGGCGATACTGTGGGCCACGGCGGCGCTGGTGACCCTCGGATTCCTCATCGCGTTGGAGATCGCCGCGCGTCGCTACGGCCTGCCGGGACCGATCACCACCCAGGCGCAAGAGGTGGTATTCGCCCCCCAATCGGGTTTCCTGTTGTACGCCAGCATGGCGCTGATGATGGTGGTGCTCACCTGGCGACAACGGTTCATCGCGACTGGTGTCGCGATCGGCATCGACCTCACCTTCCTACTGGTGCGGTGGGCGGCCGACGCCAAAGTGACCGACGGGCACCCCTTCGGCAACGGCGCGTTGTGGGTGATTTTGGGCTATGCGGTCATCGCTCTCACGCGCCGCACGGGCCAGGAACGTATGCTGCTGCTGAAGGGTGTCGGGCTGGGCCTGCTGCTGGTGACCGGCCGTAAGACTGGCGACACCTGGCTACTCATCACGTCGAAGACCCGCCCGGCGGTCCTCGACCAGTACGTGGCAACCGCCGATCATGCGCTGGGCGACCCGTCGTGGCTGGTAGGCCGGATCGTCACAGCCACTGGCTCGATCGGCGCCCATTTTCTCGACTCCGTCTACACTCTGCTTCCGGTGGCCGCGGTCGTCGTCACGGTGTACCAGCTACGTAGCGTGGCGGTCGACCGTCGCTTCCCGCGCCACCATCTGGTGCGCACCTTTCTGGTCATCGGCCTCCTCGGGCCGGGCATCTACATGATCTTCCCCGTGGTCGGGCCGATCTTCGCCTACGGCGCCGATGGCGGGCACTGGGCGGTGGCCAACCTGTGGCCGGGCACGCCGCCGCCGATCAATACTCCGCACCACATGCCATTCGACGAGATCACCCCACGCAACTGCATGCCCAGCCTGCACACAGCGTGGGCTACCGCGATCTTCATCCATTCCCGCAAGGGCCCACGGATTCTGCAATTCGCAGGCGCGGGCTGGCTGATTGCCACGCTCGGCGCGACGCTGGGCTTCGGCTACCACTACGGCGCCGATATCGTTGCCGGCGTGGTGTTCACGTTTACGATCGAGGCAGCGCTGCGCTCGATCGAACGTGGCTGGGACCGGTCAGGAATCCAGCTGGTCACCTACGGTACAACGATCTTCACTGCACTCTTGGTGTCATATCGCTATCTGCCGATGGAGATGGCCAAACATCCGTGGGTGTTTGGACCACTTCTCCTTCTGGCGATGGCCTCAGTGGTCCACGGCTACGTACGGGCCACCAAACTGTGGGAACCGAAGGCCGCACCAGCTCCGCAACCGGAACCGCAACCCGAACTGGTTTGAGTCATGTTGCATCAGGAGGTGTGCGAGCTCCAGGTGCGACTCATGGATCCCGTGACTGTGCGCCGTCGCCAACCAGTAGGCCCCCGAGTAGCGCTTCAGACCTTTTACCAGCGAAACGTCCGCCACGGAGTGGCCACGGGATCTGAGATCCCACACTTAGACCAACCGTCACATGGGGGGTGGGAGAAGGAGCGGGGCTGGGTGCGTGCAGCTGCAAGGCGGAGGACGGAGGCAACGCGAAGGGGGTCCCCCATGCCTTCAGGGCTATGGGGGAGTTGTCGACTGACGACAACGCCGGAGGGGGTCCCCCTGGCCCTCAAGGCGAGTGCGTGCCCAGCCCCGCGACGCCGCCCCCCATGTGCCGGTCGGCCTTGACGAACCTGACGTTGCGCTGAGTCGGCCGCGGTCTTCGGCATCTCGAAGTCCGTGGCCGACCGGACCATCGACCAACCATTCACTGAAGCGCCGGTGAGCCGTCGGCCCCGAAGGCCCGAAGGTGGAGGTAACTGATTCCACGTGCAACCCGAGGTGGCCACGAAGATGATCGCCGCCAGCACTTCCCGCCGGTCGTCGCACTCGCGCACGGGGTCCCCACCGCCGCGGAACGCTCTCCACCGCCGCCCGCGCGCTGCTCGCCCTGGCACGGGGCCACGGGGCCACGGGGCCACGGGGCCAGCGGCGGGTTGCGATCCGCCGTCGGGGGAGGACGCTGCGGATCAGTGCGAGTGCGGATGGTCGTGATCGTGACGGTGGTCATGGCCCTCGGGGCGTTGCGCCAGGGCCTCGGCGCGTGTGGTGACCTCGTCCGTGGACACGGTGCGCAGGTCGACGAGCACGTCCTCCAAGGCACCCAGCCAGAGCAGGTAGTAGTTGTAGGGCTCCTCTCGCGCCGACGCACTCTCCCAAGCAGCGATCCGGGCAGTCAACGCGGCCTGGAATTGCGGCCATGCGAACGCGCCCGCCTCGTACAAACTGACGGCCATGCCAAAAGCGCGGCTCTCCCACGGCTCGGAGAACACCAACTCGCCGTTGGAGCGGGGCGGTGCAGTCGGGCCCTCGATGTCCAGCGGCGCGCTCATGGGGCCTTGACCTTCGCCACGCCCACCATCGCGTCCCTCGTCACCAGCGGCACGAGCTCTTCCTCGGACAGGTGCTCGGTGCCGGCCGGACGTTCCGGCAGCACCAGCCAGCGCACCTCGCTGGTGGAGTCACGGACGGTGATCCGCACATCGTCGGAGAGTTCGAGTCCCATCTCGGCCAGCACCGTCCGCGGCTCCCTGACGATCCGCGCGCGGTAGGCGGGGGCCTTGTACCAGCTCGGCGGCAGGCCGAGCACCGGCCACGGGTAGCATGAGCACAGCGTGCAGACCACCACGTTGTGGGTGGTCGCGGTGTTCTCCACGACGACGATGTGCTCGCCCTGCTGCCCCGAGAAGCCCAGCTCCTTGATGGCGGCGGTGCCGTCCTCGAGCAGCCGCCGTCGGTACTCCGGGTCGGTCCACGCCTTGGCGACGACCTTGGCCCCGTTGAGCGGGCCCACGTTGGTCTCGTAGGTGGTGATGATCCCGTTCATCACCTTCGGGTCGATCAGGCCCCGCTCGGTGAGCAGTTGCTCGAGCGCCTCGGTGCGCAGCGCCGCAGGAAGCCTCTCGCCCGGTCCACCGGTGGTGGTCATGAGGTTGCCTCCAGGTAGCTCTCATACAGCTCTGCGGTGAGCGCGAAGGGTTCGGCGTCGGCGCCCCACAGCTCCTGCGAGTCGAACCGAACCGAGTAGACATGCTGCGGGTTCTCGCCCAGGAAGTGCGCATGGGTGTCCGGCAGCACCGCGGCGGGCTGGATGAGCTCGACGATGCCGGTATGGCCCCGCACATAGCCGGGCAGCCGAGTGTGCCCGGGCGGCGACATGTCCTTGGCGCGCACACTCTCGCCGACGGCGAAGACCGGGGCGGCGTCCACAGTGCGCAGCGAGCCCTCGACGGTCGGCGCGTAGTCGGGCCGGGCGGGCTCCGGGATCGGCGGTTCCTCGACCTGTTCACCGCGCAGGTTGCGGGCGCGGGCGTCGATCGCGCCCGGCGCCAGGATGGCGCTGTCGGTAAGCATCAGCTCCCCGGCGTTGAGCCAGCGTCCGTAGTAGCCGTCGTCCAGGTAGGCGGCTCGGTCCAGGCGCTCCAGCGCGTGCCGGAAGGCGTCCGTGTTGATGCCGCCGCACGCAACGCGGCTGGAGAGGATGGCAAGCGCAAATGCCTTGCGCTGCCAGGACTCCTCGAAAACAGGTTCATCGCGTCTCGGCGGATGAACGGGACCCCATCCCTGGGTTCCCCCCATATCGGCAATACCATCCATCACATAAGCTCTCATATATCTGCAATGGTGGACATATTCACTGGAATTGTACGGGGTGGTGTTCTCGGCACCGCGGCATCGGCCGCATGTGATGTACATCGAGTTACTGACCCGCTGCCGGCGGAGGATCAACTCCTACGGCATCCGCCTGGGTCACTGCACCTTCGACAGCGCGGAGTTGAACCCCTTCCGACGCCAGCCGTCCGGCGCCGACCCGGACGGGCGGAACTTGGAGGTCCACTACGACCTCTGCGACATCTCCCGGGCCTGGGTACGCAACCACCGCGAAGCGGCGTGCCGGTCGACACGCCTGAGGATCTTGCCCGAGCCAGCCTGCTTCTGTCCCAGCGCTCCGTACTCTCGGGCCGGGCGGCAGACCTCAGCGGTCACACGCGTATCAGCCGCGGCGATTCGGCCATCAGCGTGTGAACTCTTGCCCTCGTATATCTGAGGACCGTGCCTGGCCCCCTGTCACGCACGGATTCCGTTGCGGCCGAAACACGTGTGTTCGACATAGCGGGATCTGTCGTTGAGTTCCGTGACGCCGCCCTCATCCCGCCACACCGCTTCAGGAGACGCACAAGTGCCCTCTACTTCCAGCACCGTCCCACCCCCGCCACCCGCAGACATCACGTACTCCGGGCAATACTCCGTCAACCCGCTCGGCGAAGCAGGCTTCCGCGCCCTGGGCACCCAGCTCCGCAAGTCCGGCCATCTCCGGAGACCGGATCACCATGGTCGTCACACATCGGCTGGAAACCAGGTTCGCTGATCACATCGTCCTCATGGACCACGGCCGCCTCACCGAGCAGGGCACGTACGACGCCCTCGTCGATGCCGGCGACACCTTCGCGGATCTCTTACGTGGTCACCTCCGTCCACGCCCCCTCCCGGGGACAACCCAAGGCATGGGACCTCGGCACCGAAGAAGCCGACCTGCTCACCACGTCGTGGTCGCAGGTCCGCCTGACGAAACTCGGCCCCTCCTTCCACTGCTACTTGCTGCGGCTCTGAACCCACCCATCCCCTCGGAGGAAGCCCGCCCATGACGGCGCAGTCGATCAACGAGCAGAGCTGGACCATCTACGGGCAGCGGCAGCTGGATTACGGCTACTCGCCACCGGTACCGGACCGCATCGACTGGGCGTTCTGGCCCGGCGTCGGCCCCGGCGCCGAGGTCCTCGGCGACCTACGGGGAAAGCGCGTACTCGACATCGGGTCGGGGCCCGGACATCACGCCGTGCATCTCGCGCGTACCCACGGAGCCCTCGTGGACGGCATCGACATGTCGCCCACCCAGCACCAACGCGCCATGGCCGACCACGGCAACGAGCCCGGTGTGCGATTCGTCTGCGCCGACGTCGCCGACCATCTGAACGGTGCGGAGCCCTACGCCGTTGCGTACGGCATCCGCACGTTCGGCTGCATCGACCCGCACCATCTGTTCCCGGCCCTACGAGACGGCCTCGCCGAGGGCTCGCCCCTCGTCTTCTCCGCCCTGCATACCGACGGCGACGGCCGAGGTCCGTCCAGCACCGTGGCACCGCGCGAGCAGGTCATCCGGCTACGGGACGAGGAGCCCATCGCCACCCAGATGTGGGTGCTCACTCCGCAGCTGTGGGAGGACCTGCTCACCGATCACGCCTTCACCGTCGAAGCAGTGGATCTGTTGCGGGCGCCGCAGGACGACAACCCCGTCGTGATCCAGCTCGTCCGGGCAAGGCGCCGGGCAGCGGAACTGCCCGGCATGGGTACGGACTCGGCGACGCGTGGCCGGATCGCCAGGTCACCCGCCTCCTGACCACTCCTCGGGCGCCGCATCCAGTAGCTCTGCCAGGCGGGCGCGGTCCGGCAGCGGGCCGTGGTCGCCGGTGACCCGCAGCGCGGCGCCTGCCGTGAGATGCCCCAGCCGCAGCGCCCGTACGGTGTCGTCGCCGCGCAGCAGCCCGGCGAGGAACCCGGCCGCGAACGCGTCACCGGCGCCCACCGGTTCGACAACTTCGACCCGCGGTGCGGGCACCGTGTGGACCTGGGAGCCGTCGAAGGCGGTGGCCGCCCTCCCGCCGTCCTTGACGACGAGGATGCGCGGTTCCGGCATCAGGTCCCGCACGGCACAGGCGTCGGCCAGTCCGCCTCCCCAGAGGGCCTGGGCCTCGTCGAGACCGACGAACGTGATGTCCGCCCGCCGGGCGAGCCCGAGCAGGACGGAGGCCGCCGTACCGTCCGTCCACAGGGCGGCCCGGTGGTTGACGTCGAAGCTGACGGGGCAGGGGCGTTCACCGGTCGCGGGCTCCAGCAGCGCGGTGACCAGATCCCGGCAGCCCGCCGAGAGCGCCGGGGTGATGCCGCTGAGGTGGACGAGCGCGGCGGTGCGCACGGCGTCGTCGTCCAGAAGGGCCGGGGTCAGGGCCGCGGCGGCGGAGCCGCGGCGGTAGTAGTGGACCCGGGTGCCGTCGGTGCCGGGGTCCTTGACGAGCAGTCCGGTCGGGCGGTGCCGGTCGGTGCGTACGCCGCTGATGTCGACGCCGGACGCGGCCACTTCGGCGCGGATCCGGCGTCCGAACGGGTCGTCACCGAGCGCGGAGACCCAGCGGGCGGGCACCCCGTGGTCGGCCAGGTACATCGCCACATTGGACTCGGCGCCCGCGATCCGGACCCCGAGCAGACCGGCGCCGTCCAGCGGGGCGGCGGGTTCCGGGACCAGCGCCGCCATGGTCTCACCGATACAGGTCACTGGTCCCGGGGCGGGCCGCCAGCCGGCTTGGTGGGACGTGTGGATCGCGGTCACTCGGCCCTCCCGGGTCGGTAGGCGGAATGCGGCAGGCCGGGCACCCCGACCCGCACGGCGAAGACCGCACCGTCCAGCGGGCCGGGTGCGGCGAGGCCGTGCCGGGCGCTGGTGACGTACAGGGTGTCCCCGTCGAGGCACAGCCCGGCGGGCTGCGTCGCGGGGAGCCTGATCTGCTGGTCCAGGGTGCCGTCGGCGCGGTAGCGGTGGACGGTGCCGGTGCCCCAGACCGCGGTCCACAGGGCTCCCTCGGCGTCCACCGTCATGCCGTCGGGGCTGCCGCGGTCGAGCACGGCGAAGGTGTCCGGCGTACCCGGCAGCCCGGTGCCCGGGTCGACCGGGTAGCGGCGGATGACCCCCTTCGCGCTGTCGGCGAGGTACATCACGGTGCCGTCCGCGCTGAACGCCGGGCCGTTGGGCACACGGCCGGTGTGTCGGCGGTCATCGCCGGGGATCCGCAGGGGCGGTGGCACGTACGGCGTCGCGGAAGGCGCGGGCCCGCTCGCGGAGCGCGTCGAGGCTGCCGCCGTCGGCCGCGTCGCCGGTCAGCGGTGAGCCGACGCCGACTGCGGTGGCGCCGTGCGCGAGATAGGTACCGGCCGCGTCGGCGTCCACTCCCCCAACGGGCACGAACGGCGCGTCCGGGAACGGGCCGTGCAGCGCCTTCAGATATCCGGGGCCGCCGGCCTGCGCCGCAGGAAATATCTTGAACGCGTCCGCGCCGAGCCGTTGCGCGGCAACGATGTCGGTCGGGGTCATCACCCCCGCGAGCACGGGCAGCCCGAGGCGCTTGGCCTCCGTGACGGCCTCGCAGACGGCCGGAGTGACGACGAAGTCGGCTCCCGCGTCGCGTACCGCCTGCGCGTCCTGTGCCGTCAGGACGGTGCCCGCGCCGAGCGGAGCACCGGAGCCGAGGGCGGCGCGGGCCCGGCGGAGGACGTCGAGTGTGTCCTTGCCGCTGAGGGAGACCTCGATGAGCGGGAGGTCCTCCTCGGCCAGGGTCAGTACGGTCCTGAGTGCGGCGTCCGCGTCGTCGCCGCGCACGATGGCGACGATCCGGTGGGTGCGCAGCGCGGTCAGCAGATCCACGTGCGAGTTCCCTTCCCTGTCTGTATTGGTGTCACTGTGTCTGTTTCCGGCTCTGTCGCCGCTTCCGCGGTCACGGTGAGACGCCAGCGGACCTCGCCGCTGCGCGGGACGCACGCGGCGTCCCCGTCCTGCGCGGTCGCCAGATCGAAGACCCGGCCGAGCATGGGCTCGACCCCGACGGACCGGTACGGCTCCTGCTCGGGGAAGCCGCCCAGGTTGCGCCAGAGCGCGACGGACACCGGCTGGCCCTCGGCCTCGACGGCCATCCGCAGAGTGGCCGCGCCGTCGTGGACGGACACCTGCGGGGTGTGGACGATCGCGCCGACGGCCGTCCCGTCATCCGGCCCGAGCCGGTCGAGCCCGTCCGTCCGTCCGGGCTGCGACGGCCAGGAGCAGGGGGTCCACCGGGCGCCGCCGTCCGGATAAAGGCGGGTAGGCACGCCGTCCCTGATCCCGATGCGGGCCTCCTCCGAGAGATCGAGCAGCGCGTGGGCGGCCCACAGGAAGCGATAGCCGGGCTCGGCCGTGAGCCGGTAGTCGACCACGGCACGCCCCCCGTCGCTGCGAATCCGGCGGCTGAGCCGGAAGTCCTCGCAGTCGACGGACTCGGTGCCGTCGGCCCGCTGCCAGGGCCGGGCCCAGGCATCGCCGTGGTCGGGTGTGCCGCGTACGGTCGGTACGCATTCCTCCAGACCACCGGCGTCGGCGAAGGCGTCGCCGGGAACGGCACCGGAGCGGCGCGGCTCGTCCCGGTGCCAGAGCCATTCGCGGCCGGCGGCCCGCAGCGACGTCCACCGTCCGCCGTGGGCCGGGTCGGTCTCGATGCCGAGAGGGGTCACCGTGCTCACCACTCGGCGAAGGCGCCGTCGGCGTGCCGCCACACCGGATTGCGCCAGGCGTGTCCGGTCCGGTCGGCCGCGCGCACGGCGCTCTCGTCGACGGTGATGCCGAGCCCCGGCAGGAGCGTGCGCCGCGCCCGTCCGCCGACGAAGCGGAACGGGTCGGTGTCGACGACGTAGGACAGCAGGTCGGCGTCCTTGTTGTAGTGGATGCCCCGGCTCTGCTCCTGGATGAGGAAGTTCGGGGTGGAGAACGCGATCTGAAGACTGGCGGCGAGTGCGATGGGACCGAGGGGACAGTGCGGGGCGAGCTGCACCCCATAGGTCTCGGCGAGCGAGGCGATGCGGTGGACCTCGGAGATGCCCCCGGCGTGCGAAAGATCCGGCTGGGCAATCGCGATGCCGGCCGCGAGCGCGGGCAGGAACTCGGCACGCCCGTACAGCCGTTCACCGGTGGCGATGGGTACGGAGGTGGCGCCGACGAGCGCGGGCAGCAGGTGTCCCTGTTCGGGAAGGAGGGGTTCCTCCACGAACAGCGGGTGCAGGTGTTCGATGGCATGCAGGACCCGGCGGGCACCGGCCGGTCCGAACCTGCCGTGCATGTCGATGGCGACGTCGCGGCTGGGGCCGAGCACCTCGCGGGCGGCGGCCACCCGGTCGACGACGGCGGCGGTCTCGGCGGGGGTGGTGAGGGGTGAGGTGCGGCCCGCCGCGTTCATCTTCACGGCCGTGAACCCGGCCTCGACCTGGGCGGTGATCTCCTCGACGAGTTGGGCGGGTTCGTCGCCGCCGACCCAGGCGTAGACCCGGACCTCGTCGCGAACCGGGCCGCCGAGCATCGCGTGCACGGGTGCGCCGTACGCCTTTCCGGCGATGTCCCACAAAGCTTGGTCGATGCCGGCGACAGCGCTGGAGAGTATCGGGCCGCCCCGGTAGAAGCCGCCCTTGCTGAGCACCTGCCAGTGGTCCTGGATGCGCAACGGGTCCTGGCCGAGCAGGTATTCGGCGAGGACGTCGACGGCAGCGCGGACGACCTCGGCCCGCCCCTCGACCACGGGTTCGCCCCAGCCGACGACTCCTTCGTCGGTCTCGATCCGGCAGAACAGCCAGCGGGGCGGTACGAGAAAGGTCTCGATGCGAGTGATCTTCACCGGGCCCCGGCCCCCACGTCGTTGGCCGGTCCGGTGCCGTGGGCCCGGTCCAGGTCGCGTACGGCCTGGTCGAGCAGGGCCCGCATGGCGCGTTCGGCGGCAGCCGGGTCCCGGTCGCGTATCGCGTCCAGGACGGCACGGTGGCTCGGAACGGGGTCCTCGCCGTGCGGCGAGTTGTGCACGATCTCGTCGCGGTGCGCGAGGCCGGACTCGATGAGCATCTCCATGCGTTCGAGCAGTTCGTTGTGGGTGGCCGCGAGGAGCGCGCGGTGGAAGGCAAGGTCCGCCTCCACCGCATGGGCCGCGCCGCCCTCCTGCTCGCCCATCGCGGTCAGGGCCGCTTCGAGCGCGTCGAGGTCGGTATCGGTGCGGCGTTCGGCCGCCAGCCGGACGGCGGCCGGCTCGATGATGCCGCGCACTTCGCCGAGATTGCGCAGCAGCGCCAGGTCGGTGCCGGATCCGGTGCCGCCTGTGAACTGCCAGCGCAGAACGTCCGCATCCAAGAGGTTCCAGTCGCAGCGGGCTCTGACGAAGGTGCCGCGCTTCTGGCGGGCGTCGACCATCCCCTTGGCCGCGAGCACCTTCAGGGATTCCCGCAGGGCGGTCAGGCTGACGTCCAGCTCGTCCTGGAGCGCCACGAGGTCGAGTGTCGCCCCTTCGGCGATCTCGCCGCTCAGCACCCGGCGCGCAAGAATCTCCACGGTCTGGCCGTGCACTCCGCGGCGCGCGTATGGCGTCATGTCTGTGTGCCTTTCTGAACTGCGATGGGTACGGCGGCGGTCAGGCCGAGGCCTTGACGACGGACCAGCCGCCGTCCACGAGCAGGCTCGACCCGGTGATGTAGGACGCTTCGTCGGCGGCGAGGAAGGCGATGGCCGCCGCTGCCTCCTGGGGGGTTCCGAAGCGCTGTGCGGCGGTCTCGGTGACGCTCTTTCTGCGGTCCTCCTCCGAGACCCGGTCCCATGCCGCGGTGAGGATGGGACCCGGCAGCACGGCATTGATCCGCACCTCGGGTCCGTACTCCACCGCGAGCTGTCCGCACAGGGAGAGCAGGGCGCCCTTGGACGCCGCGTAGGCAGAGTGCCCGGGGATGCCCTTGTGGGCGTGGACCGAGGAGGTGAGCACCACGGCGCCGCGCCGTTCGCGCAGATCCGGCAGTACGGCCCGGAAGCCGAGGAACGCGCCGGTGAGGTTGACGGCGAGCTGGCGGTCCCACGAGGCGACGGTCATCTCGTGTGCGGGGGTGACATCGACCGTGAAGGCGTTGCTCACCAGGACACCGACAGGGCCGAAGGTGTGCGCCGCCGAGACAATCCGTTCCCAGTCACCCTCGTCCGCGACGTCCGCGCGGACGAAGAGCGCCCGGCCTCCCTGTGCGCGGATACCGGCGGCAGCGCTCTCGCCGGGACTTGCGGCGATGTCCACGAGGATCACCGCGGCGCCTTCCGCGGCGAGTCGTTCGGCGGTGGCAGCGCCGATGCCCGAGGCGGCTCCGGTGACCACGGCCACCTTTTCGGCGAAGCGGGTGTTTCCGTTCATGGGGCGGGTCGACTCCTCAGTGTTCGTGAACGCTATCGGCGACTTCATTGACGGTGCCGTCGAGCGGACAGCTACTGCCTGACCAGGACGACGGGTTCCGCGTCGTCCTGCGCGGTCCAGGCGAACAGCAGTCCGCAGTGCAGCAGATGGGCCCCGCTGTGGACCGTCTTGGTGTGCTGGTCGGTGCAGCGGGCGGCCGGGTCGCTGACGCCGAGCAGCAGGTCTTCCTTGCGTACGACTCCGCGACGGATCCCGGGCACGAGGTGCAGAAGTCCGGCGGGGTGGCGGAGGTGAGGTACGTCGGCAGGTGCATACGGAAGGTCTCCGAGGCGACGGCGTTGACCGAGCCCTTCGCCCCGCCCCGCTTGTTGAAAGCGTCGACGACCTCCTGCATCGCCGAAGTGGCCTGCGGCGAAGAGAGGTTGGACTGCAGGGTGACCGCACCACCCGAGGCCCCCTTCCCGCTCGTCGACGACGAGGCGACGCAGCCGCTCATCAGCGCGGTGGCGCCGCCGGCCGCGGCACCCGCGAGGCAGATACGGCTGCTCCGTGCTGTGGTGTTCATGGGACTTCCTATGCGCCCACGGAACGGGGCCCGGCGCCCTGACGGCCGGCCCCTCGTTCGGCTGATACAGCTTGGCGTGGCGACCGAACCACCGTCAAGATTAATTACTAATTATTTTCCAGCGCGTTGACCAGGTACTTTTCCTGTCCTGAGGCCTGGCCACGCCACGGAAGGCCGTGAGCAGGGCGCCGTCCGGCCCGGACACGGCGCTGAGCTCCCCGTCGAAGGCCCCGCTGGCGAAGCGCCTCTCCCGGAACCAGTCGCCCCAGCCGGCGCCCGTGGCCTAGGGCGTGTTTCGAAAGTAGCGTCGTCCGCCCGTAGGGCGGGCCTGGCGGCGTCTGGTGCGTGCGATCGCAAGGCGGAGGGTCGCCCCGATAC
>NZ_JBEZKL010000018.1:0-86688 GCF_040704695.1 Streptomyces sp. NPDC048411 | reverse complement strand
AAGGCGGAGGGTCGCCCCGATACTGGGCGTATCGGGGCGAGCCCGACAACGCAGCGAGCGTGCGTGCCAGACGCCGCCAGGCAGGCGGGACGTTCGAAACACGCGCTAGCCCGGCAGACCCGGTGCCGACTTCGCCGGGTTCTGTGCGAGCCCCTCCAGCGCGATCCGGATCGCGGCGTCCAGCTGCGGATCCCGCCCCGCCGCATGGTCCTGCGGCGCCATCACGACCTCCACATCCGGGTCCACCCCGTGGTTCTCCACACCCCAGCCGTACCCCTCAAGCCAGAACGCGTACTTGGGCTGCGTGACCAGCGTGCCGTCGACCAGCCGGTACCGGCTGTCGATGCCGATCACGCCGCCCCACGTCCGCGTACCGACCACCGGCCCGATTCCGAGCGCCTTGATCGCCGCGTTCACGATGTCGCCGTCCGAACCAGAGAACTCGTTCGCCACGGCCACCACCGGACCGCGCGGCGCGTCCAAGGGGTAGCTGTACGGCTGCATGCCGCGTGGCAGGTCCCAGCCGACGATGCGGCGGGCCAGCTTCTCCACGATCAGCTGCGACGTGTGACCGCCCCGGTTCTCCCGTACGTCCACCACCAGCCCCTCACGGGCCACTTCGACCCGCAGGTCCCGGTGGAGCTGCGCCCAGCCGGAGCCGACCATGTCGGGGACGTGGAGGTAGCCGAGGCGTCCGCCGGACTGCTCGTGCACGTACGCCCGCCGGTCCGCCACCCACGCGTGGTACCGCAGCGCCTCCTCGTCCGCGGTCGGTACGACGACGACATGACGCAGGTTGCCGCCGTCCGCCGGCGAGACGGTCAGCTCGACCGGCTTGCCCGCCGATCCGGTGAGCAGCGGCCCGGGCCCGGTCAGGGGGTCGACCGCCTGACCGTCGACGGCGAGGATCGCGTCCCCGGCGCGGACCGCGACGCCGGGCGCGGCGAGCGGTGAGCGGGCTGCCGGGTCGGACGTCTCGGACGGCAGGATCCGGTCGATACGCCAATGGCCTTCGTCCGTGCGGGAGATGTCGGCCCCGAGCAGCCCCTGCCGACTTGTGTCGTCGTTCCGGCCGCCCGGCGGCGTCACATACGCGTGCGAGGTGCCGAGCTCTCCCTGCACCTCCCAGAGAAGGTCGACGAGGTCGTCATGGGTGGCGACGCGCGCCAGCACCGGCCGGTAGCGGTCGAGGACGCCGCCCCAGTCGACGCCGTCCATGTCGGGCCGCCAGAAGTTGTCGCGCATGATGCGGCCGGCCTCGTCGTACATCTGACGCCATTCGGCGGCCGGTTCGACCGTCCGGCGGATCCGGGAGAGGTCGACGGTGACGCTGTTGTCGCTGCCGCCGTCGTGGTCGTCGTCGGAGCCCGCCGGGACACGGCTGTCGGCGGGTACGACGCGCAGCTTGCCCCGGGTGTGCAGGACCAGCCGCTTGCCGTCGCCGCTGACGGCGAACCGGCTGACGTCGGAGGCGAGTTCGTCGCTGTGCAGCTTCTCCAGGTCGTACCGCTCCAGGACGGTCTCCGGTCCCCGGGAGTCCGGCGTCGCCGCTGCCGTACCGAGCACGCCCGTCACCGGGTGCCGCAGCCACAGCAGTCCGTCCTTCGCCGCGCGCAGCGAGGAGTAGCGGGCGGCCTCGACGGGCAGCGGCACGATCCGGTCGGCGAGCCCGTCGAGATCGATCCGGGTGACGGGCAGCGCGGTGGGGTTGTCCTGGTCGCCGTCGCCGGAGCTCTTCTCCTTCTCGGTCGGGCGGCCGTGGCGCTGCGGCCCGAACGGGGAGGGCGTGGTGGCGGCGAGCGTCAGCAGGTGCGGGCGGCAGGCGCCGACGAAGGCCAGGTCGAAGACATGCGCGTCGTAGATCGGGTCGAAGGCCCGCTCGGAGAGGAAGGCGAGGTGCTTGCCGTCGACGGTGAACGCGGGGGCGTAGTCCCGGAAGCGGAGCGGCGTGGCCTCGGCGACCGACAGATCGGCGAGGTGCGCGAGCTTGAGCTGGCGCAGCGGCTCGGGCCCGGGGTGGGACCAGGCGAGCCATGCCGAGTCCGGCGAGAAGACGAGTCCGGAGACGTCGCCGTGTTCGCTGCGGTCGACCTCGTGGACCTCGCCGCTCTCCCGCTCGACGATCAGGATCCGGCCGTCGTGCGAGGCGACGGCGAACCGGCTGCCGTCGGCGGCCACCGCCAGGTCGAGCACCCTGCCGAGCCGGCCGGCGGCCAGCCGGCGCGGTGCGGTGCCCGGAGCGGTTCCGGTGGCGGGTGCGCACTCCAGGGCGTCGTCGCCCTCCGCGTCGGTGACCCAGACGACGTGCTGATCGCCGTCGGCCTGGAAGGTACGGGGCAGTCTGGCCCGTACCCCGGGTTCGACGGCCAGTGCGCGGGCCGGGCCCTCGCGGTGGGTGACCCAGTGGACGGCGCCGCGCGTCCCGACGGCACTGCCGCGGCCGGTACGGTCCGGGGACGCCGAGTCGAGGTGGCTCCCGGCGTGCACGGAGTGCGGCTGGAGGTCGGCGCGCTGGCCGCCGAGGCGGATGTCGAGACGCCGGGGACCGGCGCCTTCCAGGTCGTCGAGCAGCCACAGCTCACCGGCCGAGGCGTAGCTGACGCGGGTGCCGTCGGTCGTCGCGTGGCGGGCGTAGAAGCCCTCGGCCTCGGTGTGCCGGCGCAGGTCGGAGCCGTCGGGGAGCGAGGAGTAGAGCGCGCCGACGCCTTCGTGGTCGGAGAGGAAGGCGAGACGGTCGCCTACCCACATCGGGCATTCGATGTTGCCGTCGAGGCCCTCGTGGATCCGTACGAAGTCCGCGACGCCGTCCGGCCCCTGGCCTTCCCCGGGTGCTTGCGCGAGCCACAACTTGCCCGCCGTGCCGCCCCGGTAACGCTTCCAGGTGGCGGCCTCGCGCCCCATGGTGGCGGAGAGCAGCAGGACCCGGCCGCCGGGTCCGTACGCGAGGGAGCCGACCGGTCCGTACGGCAGGGTCCGCGCGGGTCCGCCGTCGACCGGGACGGCCCGGGCCCAGCTTCGGCGCAGCGACACCTGCCCCTGGGTGCTGGTGACCAGGACGTCGCCCTCGGGGGTCCAGCCGCGCACGGTGGTCCGCGCGTCGCCCCAGTAGGTCAGCCGCTTCGAAGGGCCTCCGTCGACGGGGGCGAGGTGCACCTCGGGGGCGCCGTCCCGGGTGGATGTCCAGGCGACGTGGGTGCCGTCGGGCGATATGTGTGGCTGGCGGACGGGCCGGTTGTCGGCGCTGACCCGCCAGGCCCGGCCGCCGTCGAGCGGCGCCAGCCAGACATCGTCCTCGGCGGTGAAGGCGATCAATTCGCCCTGGACATGGGGGTACCGGAGATAGGCAGGCTGTGTCACATCGATCACCCTAGGCTGCGGTCGTGCTCCGGGGAACGGGGTTGGCCGGAGTCCGCCCCTCTGCCCGCGTGTCGAACCCACTCACTTGCCCTGCGGATATCCGGTCACCGTGACGGTCACCGTGACGGTCGGCCGGGCACGGCCACCACCACCGCCTTTTCCACCGCCCGTCGGCGGTGTCACGCCGCCGGTCGAGGGGGCGGCGTGACAGTTGCCGAGTACATCGGCCCGCAGGACGGTCCTGCCGCCGACCTTCCCGGTCAAGTCCCCCCGTACACAAAGCCCGCTGACCTCCTTCGTGACCTTGCCGACGAGGGTGATGTCCTTTCCGCCGACGGTCCGGCCGCGGCAGTCGACGTGCGCCACCTGCCGCACGGACGCGGAGCGCGAGGGCGAGGACGGCGTCTTACCGCCGCCCTCGACCTCGGCCGTGCAGTTCAGCCACTGCACATCGACCCCTTTGCGCTCCAGCGCCGCGGTGCCGGTCCGGTCGGTGGTCAGGGCGACGGACGCGGTGTTCAGCCCGTCGATCGGCTCGCAGGCGACGGCCCCCGCAGCCGCCGCACCGACGAGGCACAGTACGGCCGGAATGCGATGGGTCCGGCCGCGACCCCATGGACTCAATGCCCTCAATGTCCCCATACGTGGCAGGGTCCCACCACTTCCCCGCGGTGCGGTAGACCTCTTGCAGCCACACCGGACGTGTTGTATACGGCGGTTACGCCCAACGGCCGGTGCGCCCCAGCAGCAGTGCCGTCGCCGCGGTGCCCGCCGTCGAGGTGCGCAGGACGCTCCGGCCGAGCCGGCAGGTCCGGGCACCCGCCTCGGCGAAGGCCGCTAGTTCCTCGGGCGCCACACCGCCCTCGGGGCCCACGACCAGGACGATCTCGCCCCCTGCGGGCAGTCCGACGGTGGCCAGCGGCTCGCTGTCGTACCCCCGGTCCTCGTGCAGGACGGCCGCGAAGTCGGCTGTGGCCAGAAGTGCGGCAACCTGTTTGGTCGTCAGTGCGTCCGTCACCTCCGGGAATCGCACCCGGCGCGATTGCTTGCCCGCCTCGCGAGCCGTGTTGCGCCACTTCGCGAGGGCCTTGAGACCGCGGTCGCCCTTCCACTGGGTGATGCAGCGCGAAGCCTGCCACGGCACGATCGCGTCGACGCCCGTCTCCGTCATCGTCTCGACGGCGACCTCGCCGCGGTCACCCTTGGGGAGCGCCTGGACCACGGTGATGCGGGGTGTGGGACGGGGCTCCTCGTGGACCGTGCAGAGGTCCGTCACCACCAGCCGGTCCTTGCCCTCGGCGGCCCGCACGACCCCTTCCGTCCACCGGCCGTGTCCGTCCGTCAGGACGACGTCCTCACCGGCCCGCAGCCGCTTGACCGAAACGGCGTGCCGCCCCTCAGGACCGTCCAGGACGAACTCGGGCCCGGCGGGGACCTGTTCGACGACGAAGACCGGTGCGGTCACTGCGTGCTCCTTGTGCTCGGTGCCGCGTGCGCGGCGTCCAGTTCTTCGGCGAGCAGCTCGACCAGCCGGCCGGCCGGCAACTCGCGTGCCATGCGGTGGCCCTGGCCCGCCCACAGGGCCATGCCCTGCGCATCCCCGGCCCTGGCCGCGGCCTTGCGCAGCCCGCTGGTGACATGGTGCACCTGCGGGTAGGCGGCGGGGGCGTACGGACCGTGCTCGCGCACGAAGCGGTTGACGAGGCCGCGGGCGGGGCGTCCGGAGAACGCCCGGGTCAGGGCCGTCCGTACGAACAGCGGGTTGGTCAGCGCCTGCTTGTGCAGCAGATGGGCGCCGGACTCGGGACAGACCAGGAATGCCGTGCCGAGCTGCGCCGCCTCCGCGCCCGCCGCGACGACCGCCGCGATCTGGGAGCCGCGCATGATGCCGCCGGACGCGATGAGCGGCAGCTGGACGGTCTCACGGACCTGGGCCACCAGGGAGAGCAGCCCGATGCCGGTGTCGTCGGTCTGCGGGTCGTCGCGGTGGGTGGACCGATGGCCGCCCGCCTCGACGCCCTGGACACAGATCGCGTCGGCGCCCGCCCACTGGGCGGCCTGGGCCTCCTCGGGCGAGGTGACCGTTACGACGGTGTACGTACCGACTCCGGCGAGCGCGTCGAGGGCGTCGCGGGTGGGGCAGCCGAACGTGAAGGAGACCACCGGAACGGGGTCCTCCAGGAGAATCGCGAGTTTGGCCTCGTAGCCATCGTCACCACTGGAGTCCGGGTCACCGAGCGGGGTCTCGTACCAGGCGGCCTCACCGGCGAGCTGGTGCCGGTACACCTCGACGGCGCTCGGGTCGGCGAGGTTCGGCTGCGGCATGAAGAGGTTGACGCCGAACGGCTGACCGGTCATTCCGCGCAGCTGTTTGATCTCGTTGTACATGCCGTCCGCTGTCTTGTACCCGGCGGCCAGGAAGCCGAGCCCACCGGCTTCGGCAACGGCCGACACGAGCTGCGGACAGGACACACCGCCCGCCATGGGGGCCTGCACGATCGGATACCGGCAGAGATCGGTCAACGCAGATGACATGACCGCATCGTGTCACGTTCGGTGCACCCTGCCGAATCAGCCACGGCATGGCCGGAGCGGTATACGCGGAACGCCGTAGCGCCCGCCGGTCCGGGGACGGGCGGGCGCTACGGCGCAAGGGAACAGCGGGGTACGGACGGTCCTCAGCGGCCGTTGAACGCATCCTTCAGGCGGGAGAAGAGTCCCTGTTGCCCTGGCTGGAACTGACCGGTGGGCCGCTCCTCGCCACGCAGCTTCGCGAGCTCCCGCAGCAGTCGCTCCTGCTCCGGGTCCAGCTTCGACGGGGTCGTCACCTCGACGTGCACGATCAGGTCGCCGCGCCCGCCGCCCCGCAGATGCGTGATGCCGCGGCCATGCAGCGGGACCGACTGGCCGGACTGGGTGCCCGGCCGGATGTCGACCTCCTCCAGGCCGTCGAGCGTCTCCAGCGGCACCTTCGTGCCGAGCGCGCCCGCCGTCATGGGGATGGTGACCGTGCAGTGCATGTCGTCGCCGCGGCGCTGGAACACCGGGTGCGGCAGCTCATGGATCTCGACGTACAGGTCGCCGGCCGGGCCGCCGCCGGGGCCGACCTCGCCCTCGCCCGCGAGCTGGATGCGGGTGCCGTTGTCGACACCGGCGGGGATCTTCACGGTGAGCGTGCGCCGCGAACGGATGCGGCCGTCACCGGCACACTCCGGGCACGGGGTCGGCACGACCGTACCGAAGCCCTGGCACTGCGGGCAGGGCCGTGAGGTCATGACCTGACCGAGGAACGACCGGGTGACCTGGGAGACCTCGCCGCGGCCGCGGCACATGTCACAGGTCTGGGCGGAGGTGCCGGGTGCGGCGCCCTCGCCACTGCAGGTCGTACAGACGACGGCCGTGTCGACCTGGATGTCCTTGGTGGTACCGAACGCCGCTTCGGCGAGATCGATCTCCAGCCGGATCATCGCGTCCTGGCCGCGCCGGGTGCGCGACCGCGGTCCGCGCTGCGACGCCGTGCCGAAGAACGCGTCCATGATGTCGGAGAAGTTGCCGAAGCCACCCTGTCCGAATCCGCCCGCGCCACCGCCGCCGGAGGCGGACAGCGGGTCGCCGCCGAGGTCGTAGACCTGCTTCTTCTGCGGGTCCGACAACACCTCGTAGGCGGCGTTGATCTCCTTGAACCGCTCCTGGGTCTTCGGATCGGGGTTGACGTCCGGATGCAGCTCGCGTGCGAGCCGCCGGAAGGCCTTCTTGATCTCGTCCTGAGAGGAGTCGCGGCGCACGCCGAGAACGGCGTAGTAGTCGGTGGCCACTTACGACTCCGCCAGGATCTGTCCGACGTAACGTGCCACTGCGCGTACCGCTCCCATCGTTCCGGGGTAGTCCATGCGGGTCGGTCCGACCACGCCGAGTTTGGCGACTGCCTCGTCGCCCGAACCGTAGCCGACCGCGACGACGGACGTGGAGTTGAGCCCCTCGTGGGCGTTCTCGTGCCCGATACGTACGGTCATGCCCGAGTCCTTGGCCTCGCCGAGCAGCTTCAGCAGCACGACCTGCTCCTCCAGCGCCTCCAGCACCGGCCGGATCATCAGAGGGAAGTCGTGCCCGAAGCGGGTGAGGTTGGAGGTGCCGCCGATCATCAGCCGCTCCTCCGTCTCCTCGACAAGGGTTTCGAGCAGGGTGGAGAGCACGGTGGACACGGTTCCCCGGTCCTCGCTCTCGAAGGATTCCGGCAGGTCCTGCACCAGTTGCGGGACGTCCGAGAACCGGCGCCCCACGACCCGGCTGTTGAGCCGGGCCCGCAGATCGGCAAGAGAGGTCTCACCGAACGGCGCGGGACAGTCGATCATGCGCTGTTCGACTCGGCCGGTGTCCGTGATCAGCACGAGCATCAGCCGGGCGGGCGCCAGCGACAGCAGTTCCACATGCCGAACCGTGGACCGGGTCAGTGAGGGGTACTGCACGACGGCGACCTGCCGGGTCAACTGCGCGAGCAGCCGTACGGTGCGGCCCACGACATCGTCGAGGTCGACCGCGCCGTCGAGGAAGTTCTGGATGGCCCTGCGCTCCGGCGACGACAGGGGCTTGACCCCCGCGAGCTTGTCGACGAAGAGCCGGTAGCCCTTGTCCGTCGGGATGCGACCCGCGCTGGTGTGGGGCTGGGCGATGAAACCCTCGTCCTCGAGCACAGCCATGTCGTTACGGACGGTGGCCGGGGAGACCCCCAGCTTGTGCCGCTCGGTGAGCGCCTTGGAGCCGACCGGCTCCTCGGTGCCGACATAGTCCTGGACGATGGCGCGCAGCACCTCGAGTCTGCGTTCGCTGAGCATGGCGCACACCTCCAGCTGTGTTTCCTCGGCGGTTCTGGTGGATCTCCGGTGATTCCTGGCACTCGATGCGTACGAGTGCCAGCGACCCCCGCCAGTGTACGGCGGTCGGGTGGGGCCCTAGCAAGGGCGACCGGCCACGCCACCCCGAGACTGCGCAGGTCGTTGCCGATAGCGTCTCCGCATGGACGCGTCTTGGGAAGAGTTCGGCTGGGAGCGACTGGGCAACGGTGTGGGCCGCCGGAGGCTCCCCGGGTGGGATGCCACGGTCGCACTGGTGGTCGGAGCGGAGGCAGCCCTGCTCTTCGACACGGGATCGACGCTGCGCGAAGGTGTGGAGATACGGACCCAGGTGCAGGCCATGACCGGCCGGAGGGTGACGCATATCGCACTCAGCCACCCTCATTTCGACCATGTGCTCGGCACCGCGGCATTCGCCGGGGCGGAGGTGTACGGCGCGATCGGTACGGCCGCTCTCCTCACCAACGGTGCGGACGAGCTGTACGCCGACGCGGTACGCCACGGGGTGTCCGAGGAGGACGCGGCGCAGGCGGCGGACGTCCTGGTGGCGCCGCATCACCAGGTGTGCGGCGAATGGACGCTCGACCTGGGCGGCGGCCGTCAGGTACTGCTGGCGAACGTGGGCCCTGCCCACAGCGGCCACGACCTCGTCGCCCTCGTGCCCGACTCCCCGGCCGTGGTCCTCTGCGGCGACCTGGTCGAGGAATCGGGCGAACCGCAGGCGGGCCCGGACGCGATCCCGTCGCGCTGGCCGGCCGCGCTGGACCGGCTGCTGGCACTGGGCGGCGAGGACGCGGTGTATGTGCCGGGGCACGGGGCCGTCGTGGACGCGGCGTTCGTACGGGCCCAACGTGACCGGCTGTCCGCCGCCTTCGGCGTGTCGTGACCGGTTTCCTCCTATCGTCGTCCGATGCGCAGCTACCACCCGGACCTGACCCCGCCCTGGAAGAAGTCCGCCCCCGTGCCCGAGGTCCCCGCCGAGCCCGATCTGGTCGTGGAGGAGGTCTCCACCGGCTTCTGCGGTGCGGTGATCCGCTGCGAGAAGACGGCGCAGGGCCCGACGGTGACTCTGGAGGACCGTTTCGGCAAGCACCGGGTGTTCCCGATGGAAGCGCGCGGCTTCCTCCTGGAGGGCCGCGTCATCACTCTCGTACGCCCCTCGGCGACCGGCCCGGCCCGTCCCGCCCGCACGGCCTCCGGTTCCGTGGCGGTCCCCGGGGCGCGGGCCCGGGTGGCGCGGGCGGGCCGGATCTACGTGGAGGGCCGGCACGACGCGGAGTTGGTCGAACGGGTCTGGGGTGACGACCTGCGCATCGAGGGTGTGGTGGTGGAGTACCTGGAAGGCATCGACGACCTCCCGTCCATCGTCCGCTCGTTCGCCCCCGGCCCGGATGCGCGACTGGGCGTCCTGGTCGACCACTTGGTCCCCGGCTCCAAGGAGTCGAGAATCGCGGCCGAGGTCACCGACGCGAACGTGCTGGTGGTGGGCCACCCGTACATCGACATCTGGGAGGCGGTGAAGCCGGCGTCGGTGGGCATCGGCTCCTGGCCGATGGTGCCCCGCGGCCTGGACTGGAAGACGGGCGTGTGCCGGTCACTGGGCTGGCCGGAGAACACGGGCGCGGCGTGGCAGCGCATCCTGTCGACGGTCCGCTCGTACAAGGATCTGGAGCCGGCACTGCTGGGCTCGGTTGAACACCTGATCGACTTCGTGACAGCTCCGGCGTAGCGCCCCTCCCGGCAAGCCTTGCCTGTCACGGCACAGGTTCGCCGTTCAGCCTGTCCAGCGACCGAGGTCCGGGGGCCCGGGGTTCCAGGGGCCCGAAGATGGAGCCTCCGGTTCCGGGAAAGGGGGCGGGCGGGGGTACAGGCCCGCCGCCGGCTCACCCAGTACCCCCGCGCCTGTCAGTCCACCAGGTCCCTGACCACCGCATCCGCGAGCAACCGCCCGCGCAGAGTCAGCACCGCCCGCCCCGCCGCATAAGGCGCCGCCTCCAGCAGCCCGTCCTCCACCGCGCGCCCCGCCGCTGCCAGTCCGGTGGGCGCCAGCAGCGACAGCGGACATCCGTCGACCAGCCGCAGCTCCAGCAGAATCCGCTCGACCCGCCGGTCCTCCGCCGACAGGATCTCCCGTCCCGCGCCCGGTGACCGTCCCTCCGCGAGCGCCTGCGCGTACGCGCCGGGATGCTTCACGTTCCACCAGCGCACCCCGCCCACATGGCTGTGCGCCCCCGGCCCGGCCCCCCACCAGTCGGCGCCCCGCCAGTACAGCTCGTTGTGCAGGCACCGCCCGTCCACCGTCCGGGCCCAGTTCGACACCTCGTACCAGGAGAAGCCCGCCGCGGCCATGGCCTCGTCGGCGATCAGATACCGGTCGGCGTGGACGTCGTCGTCCGTCATCGGAACCTCGCCGCGCCGGATCCGCCGCGCCAGCTGCGTGCCCTCCTCGACGATCAGCGCGTACGCGGACACATGGTCCGGCCCCGCTCCGATCGCCGCGTCCAGCGAGGCCCGCCAGTCGTCGTCGGACTCCCCGGGCGTGCCGTAGATCAGGTCGAGATTGACGTGCTCGAAGCCCGCCTCCCGGGCCTCGGCGACACACGCCTCGGGCCGCCCCGGCGTATGCGTACGGTCGAGGATCTTCAACACGTGCTGCCGGGCGCTCTGCATCCCGAACGAGATCCGGTTGAAGCCGCCTTCCCGCAGCTCCGCCAGATACGCCGGGTCGACCGACTCCGGATTGGCCTCGGTGGTGATCTCGGCGTCGTCGGCGAGCCCGAACTCGTCACGGATCGCCGCCAGCATCCGGACGAGATCCCCGGCGGGCAGCAGCGTGGGCGTACCGCCGCCGACGAACACCGTACGGACCGGTCGCGGGTCCTCGCCGAGCACCTTGCGGGCCTGGCGGACCTCGCCGATCAGATGGGCGGCGTAGTTGTCCCGGGAGGCCAGCGCACCGCCCGACCCCCGCAGCTCGGTCGCCGTGTACGTGTTGAAGTCGCAGTACCCGCAGCGCGTGGCGCAGTACGGCACATGCAGGTAGAAGCCGAGCTGCCGGTCGGCGGCGCCTTCCAGGGCATGGCGGGGCAGCGCCCCGTCGTCGGGCACGGGCTCACCATCGGGCAGTACGGAAGGCATACCGTCCATTGTCACTCGTCGCCGGTCTTTCCCTGCCCGCGCTCACCGGGCCTGCAGGACCACCAGCGCCAGATCGTCGTCCGGCGGGCGCTCGGCGAACTCGTGAACAGCGCGTTTGATCCGGTCCGCGATCCCCTCCGCGGTCAGCCCGGCGCACCCGGCCAGTGCCCGGGCGAGACCGTCCCCGTCATCGAACATCGCCGGCCCGGAGCGCCGCTCCGTGACCCCGTCCGTGACGCAGAGCAGGCTGTCCCCCGGCGCCAGGTCGAAGCTCTGGCTCTCGTACGCGACGTCCTCGACGACCCCGAGCAGCACCTGCGACTCGGCGGCGGCCCGCACGGTGCCGTCCGGCCGCAGCAGCAGCGGCAGCGGATGGCCCGCGCTGGCGAGCGTGCAGCGCACTCCGCCACCGGGCAGCGGCACCATCTCCCCGTACAGCAGGGAGAGGAACCGGGGCTGCCCGCCGTCCGGCAGCTGCGGACCGTCCTCCCGCAGATGCTGGCCGCCCTCCGCCAGGTGCTGCCCGCCCGCGGCCGCGACCATGAGCGCGGCGGCCTCGGCGGTCTCCATCGCGTCGTCGAGGAGCAGCCGGTTGAGCCGGTCCAGCACCTCGCCGACGCGGAACCCCTCCCGGGCCAGCAGCCGCAGCCAGGGCCGGGCGAGACCGGTGACGACTGCGGCCTCGGGGCCGCTGCCCTGCACATCGCCGAGGACGAAGCACCAGCGGTCGCCGGGGCACGGGAAAATGTCGTAGAAGTCACCTCCGACGACACCGTCGTCGGAGGGCTCGTACACCAGCGAGCTGGTGACACCGGGTATCTCCGCGACCTTGCTGGGCAGCAGACCGCGCTGCAGGACGCGGCTGATGGTGGCCTGCCGGGTGTACGCGCGAGCGGCACCGACGGCGAGGCCGACGCGGCGTACGAAATCCTCGACCAGAGCGGCCACTTCGTGCGGCACCCGGGCGGCGCCCTCCCGGCCGAGCAGAACGGCGCCGAGCGTGCGGTCCCCCGACGTCATCCGAAACCCCAGGGCTGTCCCCTCGCCCTCCCCCTCGCTCAGGGGCCACGGAACCGGAACCGGCCCGGTGCCGGCCTCGTCGGACAGCAGGAGCGGCTCCTCCTCCAGGACCGTGCGCAGCTGCTCCGTGCTGTCCTCGTCGGCGTGCCAGACCCGCACCAGCCGTGGCGCGGCCGAGGGCCCGCCGCCTTCGCCCTGCAGCCAGATCGCGCACCAGTCGCCGAGCCGGGGAACCAGCAGCTGCCCGGCGAGCGCCGCCACGATGTCCTCGTCGAGCTGCCCCGCGAGCAGATCCGATGCCTCGGCGAGGAACGAGAGCGCCCCGCGCCCGGCCCAGTCCGCGTCGTCGCGGACGGCGCGGCGGGCGCTGGGGGCGAGCAGCTCGGCGGCGTGCAGTTCGGGCTCGGCTGCCGGATCGGGCGCGTCGGTCCAGTCGTCGACGGGCAGTCGGGCCCAGACGGTCTTCAGGCCGGTGCGGTACGTGATGCCCCAGCGCTCGGCGAGCGTGGCCACGACCTGCAGTCCACGCCCGCACTCGGCCGGTCCGTCCCGGTCCGCGGCCGATAACGGGCCGGGGCGTTCGCTGCGCACGGAACGGGCGGGGTGATGATCGGCGACCTCCAGCACCAGGGCGGCGGCCTCGTCCCCGGCCGCCTCCTCCAGCCGGAAGAGCAGCTCGACGGTGGTCCCGGCGTGCACGACGGCATTGGTGACGAGCTCATCGACGACAACCACCGCGTCGTCCGCCAACCGGTCGCTGAACCCCACGGCCGTGGGCAGCCCCAGTCCGGTCCACTCGGCCAGCGCGGCCCGGACAAACCGGCGGGCGGCGGCCGGCGCGAGGAGATTCCCGGGCAGACTCGTCCGGGCGACCGGCTGCGCTTCCGCTTGGCCGACGTACGTACCGGGACGCTGAACGGTGTCCCGCTGCAAGGGAATGGGCCCCATGGCGCAGCTCCTGACGTGTTCTCGCACGGCCTGTCTCTTGCCGTGTGCCGCTGACGACACGGACAGAGTGACAGACCGGCCCTGTTCATAAGCGCCGAGTTACCGAAGTGAACAGAGAAGGACGCCGGACCGTTTGTCAGAACCGGCGACGCGAAACGACGGTGCGGACGGGGCAGCTCACCCCGTCCGCACCGCGCGCGCTTCGTGACGCCTCGCGTTATGCCTCGCGGGCCCCCACGTACATCTCGTCGATGAGGTTCTTGTACTCGCGCTCGACGACCGGCCGCTTGAGCTTGAGGCTCGGCGTGAGCTCGCCGTGCTCGACGTCGAGGTCGCGCGGCAGCAGCCGGAACTGCTTGATGGTCTGCCAGCGCTGCAGCCTCTCGTTGAGCCGCTTCACATAACCGTCGATGAGCTCCACGGTCTGCGGGGACGCGACCACGTCGGCGTACGGCTTGCCCGCCAGGCCGTTCTCGGCGGCCCAGCCGAGGACGCTCGGCTCGTCGAGGGCGATCAGAGCGGTGCAGTAGTTACGGTCCGCGCCGTGCACCAGGATGTTGGAGACGAACGGGCACACCGCCTTGAACTGTCCCTCGACCTCCGCCGGGGCGACGTACTTGCCGCCCGACGTCTTGATCAGGTCCTTCTTGCGGTCGGTGATCCGCAGGTAGCCGTCCACCGAGAGCTCGCCGATGTCACCGCTGTGCAGCCAGCCGTCGGGCTCCAGCACCTCGGCGGTCTTCTCCGGCTGGCGGTGGTAGCCCTGCATGATGCCGGGGCCGCGCAGCATGATCTCGCCGTCGTCCGCGATCCGTACCTCGGTGCCAGGGAGCGGCTTGCCGACCGTACCCGTGCGGTAGGCCTCGCCCGGGTTGACGAAGGAGGCGGCGCTGGACTCGGTGAGCCCGTACCCCTCCAGGATGTGAATGCCTGCGCCGGCGAAAAAGTAGCCGATCTCGGGGGCGAGCGCCGCCGAGCCGGAGACACAGGCGCGGAGCCGGCCGCCGAAGGCCTCGCGGATCTTGGCGAAGACGAGCGCGTCGGCGACCTTGTGCTTGGCGCCGAGTGCGAACGGTACGGAGGCCGTGCCGGTGCGCCGGAAGTTGTCCTGGGACACCTTGGCGTACTCGCGGGCGACCCCGGCCGCCCACTGGAAGATCTTGTACTTGGCGCCGCCACCGGCCCGCGCCTTGGACGCGACCCCGTTGTAGACCTTCTCGAAGATCCGGGGCACGGCGGCCATGTACGTCGGCTGGACGACCGGCAGGTTCTCGATGATCTTGTCGATCCGGCCGTCGACCGCGGTCACGTGACCGACCTCGATCTGGCCGGAGGTGAGGACCTTGCCGAAGACGTGCGCGAGCGGCAGCCAGAGGTACTGGACGTCGTCCTCGGTGATCAGGCCGGTCGCCACGGTGGCCTTGGCCATGTACGACCAGTTGTCGTGCGGCAGTCGCACACCCTTGGGGCGGCCGGTGGTGCCCGAGGTGTAGATCAGAGTGGCCAGCTGGTCGGCGGAGATCGCGCCGACCCGCTCCTGGACCACGGACGGGTTCTTCGTCAGGAGCTCGGCGCCGCGGGCCTCCAGGTCGGCCAGCGAGAGCACCCAGCCCTCGGGGTCGGCCGCGTCGGGCTCGACGCCCTGCGGGTCGATGACGACGACATGGGAAAGCTCCGGCAGGTCGGCGCGGCGCTCACGGGCCTTGGCCAGCTGGCCGGCGTCCTCCGCGATCAGCACCCGGCTCTCCGAGTCGGCGAGGATGAACGCCGACTCCTCGGCGTTCGTCGACGGGTAGATCGTGGTCGTGGCGGCGCCCGCGCACATCACACCGAGGTCGGCGAAGATCCACTCGATGCGGGTGGCGGAGGACAGCGCGATCCGCTGCTCGGGCTCCACACCCAGACCGATGAGCCCGGCGGCGATCGCGTACACACGTTCCGCGGCCTGTGCCCAGCTCACCGACTTCCACTCATCGGGGCCCTGGCCAGTGGCCGACGGGACCGGGAAGCGGTAGGCCTCCCCGTCCGGAGTGGCCGCCACGCGCTCGATGAAAAGGCCCGCCACGGAGGGCGGCCGGTTATCGATCATGGTCTGTGTGTCGCTCACGACATCCTCCGGGCCTGCGGCAGTGCTTCACGACCGATTGGTGGTTGCTGCGTGCTGCTGCTTGTTCCTGCTTGGGTACGTCCGTCTGCGTGCTTGTCCTGCGTGCTTGTCCGCGCGGATGGTTCCGCTTGTTTAACTGGCGAGTAACCACGAAGCCGTGATCAGGGTAGAGCGCCCGCGTCCGCCGCGTAAGAGGCAATCGGACGCCGCTTCATAACGAACGGGCCCCTGTACCGCAGCATGCTGCGGTACAGGGGCCCGTTGGGCTACCACCCAGTAGCGGGTACGGAGGCCGGAGCCTGCCCAAACGCGGGAATCCGCCGGGAACTACTTCTTGCCCTTGCCCTCGCCGCCCGACTCGTCCGTCGACAGCACGGCGATGAAGGCCTCCTGAGGCACCTCCACATTGCCGACCATCTTCATCCGCTTCTTGCCTTCCTTCTGCTTCTCCAGCAGCTTCCGCTTACGGGAGATGTCACCGCCGTAGCACTTGGCGAGGACGTCCTTGCGGATGGCGCGGACGGTCTCACGGGCAATGACCCGGGAGCCGATGGCGGCCTGGATCGGCACCTCGAAGTTCTGCCGCGGGATGAGCTCGCGCAGCTTGGCGACGAGCCGCACGCCGTACGCGTACGCCTTGTCCTTGTGCGTGACCGCGGAGAACGCGTCGACCTTGTCGCCGTGCAGCAGGATGTCGACCTTGACGAGCTGGGCGGTCTGCTCGCCGGTGGGCTCGTAGTCGAGCGAGGCGTACCCGCGGGTCTTGGACTTCAGCTGGTCGAAGAAGTCGAAGACGATCTCGGCGAGCGGCAGGGTGTACCGGATCTCGACCCGGTCCTCGGAGAGGTAGTCCATGCCGATCAGGGTGCCGCGCCGGTTCTGGCAGAGCTCCATGATCGCGCCGATGAACTCGCTGGGGGCGAGGACGGTGGCGCGCACGACCGGCTCGTGCACCTTGTCGATCTTGCCCTCGGGGAACTCGCTCGGGTTGGTGACGATGTGCTCGCTGCCGTCCTCCATGTCCACGCGGTAGACCACGTTGGGGGCGGTGGCGATGAGCTCCAGACCGAACTCGCGCTCCAGGCGCTCGCGGATCACGTCGAGGTGCAGCAGACCGAGGAAGCCGACACGGAAGCCGAAGCCGAGGGCCGCGGAGGTCTCCGGCTCGTACACCAGGGCGGCGTCGTTGAGCTGGAGCTTGTCGAGGGCCTCGCGCAGGTCGGGATAGTCCGAGCCGTCCAGCGGGTACAGCCCCGAGAACACCATCGGCTTGGGGTCCTTGTAGCCGCCCAGCGCCTCGGTCGCGCCCTTGTTCAGGGAGGTGATCGTGTCACCGACCTTGGACTGCCGGACGTCCTTCACACCGGTGATGATGTAGCCCACTTCGCCCACACCGAGACCGTCGGCCGGGGTCATCTCCGGGGAGGAGACACCGATCTCCAGCAGCTCGTGGGTGGCGCCGGTGGACATCATCTTGATGCGCTCGCGCTTGTTGAGCTGACCGTCGACGACACGGACGTACGTGACGACGCCGCGGTACGAGTCGTAGACCGAGTCGAAGATCATCGCGCGAGCCGGTGCGTCGGCCTTGCCGACGGGCGCGGGGACGTCCCTGACCACCCGGTCCAGCAGGGCGTCCACACCGATGCCGGTCTTCGCGGAGACCTTGAGGACGTCCTCGGGCTGGCAGCCGATGAGGTTGGCCAGCTCCTCGGAGAACTTCTCCGGCTGCGCGGCCGGCAGGTCGATCTTGTTGAGCACCGGAACGATGGTGAGGTCGTTCTCCATCGCCAGGTAGAGGTTGGCCAGCGTCTGGGCCTCGATGCCCTGCGCGGCGTCGACCAGCAGGACCGTGCCCTCGCAGGCGGCGAGCGAGCGGGAGACCTCGTACGTGAAGTCCACGTGGCCCGGAGTGTCGATCATGTTGAGGACATGGGTGCTGCCCTGGCCCTCGCCCGTGGTGGGCACCCAGGGCAGACGTACCGCCTGGGACTTGATGGTGATGCCGCGCTCGCGCTCGATGTCCATCCGGTCGAGGTACTGAGCGCGCATCTGCCGCTGGTCGACCACACCCGTCAGCTGAAGCATCCGGTCGGCAAGGGTCGACTTGCCGTGGTCGATGTGCGCGATGATGCAGAAGTTGCGGATCAGCGCCGGGTCGGTACGGCTCGGCTCGGGCACGTGGATAGGAGTCGCGGGCACGCAGGGTCCTGATTCTTGAGACGCCGAACGCCGTGTCTCGGGTCGATGTCGGGTCGGTCGGATCGATACGTAGCTTCCATGGTCCCACGACCGCGGGGCAGAGACCGGTTTGGGCCGGTCGGAGCGCGACTGGTACCGTTGACAGCTGTGCTTCGTGGCCCTTTCGGGCGGCGCGGCACACATCGAAGATCCAACGAACCTGAAAAGGCTCTTTCGTGGCGAACATCAAGTCCCAGATCAAGCGGAACAAGACGAACGAGAAGGCGCGCCTGCGCAACAAGGCCGTCAAGTCCTCGCTCAAGACCGCGATCCGCAAGGCCCGTGAGGCTGCCGCTGCGGGCGACGTCGAGAAGGCCACCACGGCTGTTCGCGACGCTTCGCGCGCGCTCGACAAGGCTGTCTCGAAGGGCGTCATCCACAAGAACGCCGCCGCCAACAAGAAGTCGGCGCTGGCCTCCAAGGTTGCCGCCCTCCAGGGCTGAGCTTTCTGATGTAACCGCCGGAACGGACCAGCGGGCCCTCTCTCCCGCCCCTGCCCGGCCCCCGCGCCGCACACCGAACCTGCGTTCGCCACGCGGGTGCGGCGCACCAAGCGTGAAACCGAGGCCTCGGCCATCGTTCTCCCCAGAGCGACAGCCGGGGCCTTCGGCATGCCCGGACATGCCGGTCCCGTCAACCCCGCCCGTCGATCGACGGCAACACGTCAACCGCCCGGCCCGCACCCCGCGTCTCCGCGCCAGGGGTGTCCGGCGGCTCAGAGCCCGGCCGTGATCCGCTGAATACCGTCCAGCGCTGTGACCGGCAACATTTGCCTCGCGACGGGGCAAAGCCTGCCGGGGCAGAGCAACTAGCGCCGCCCGGCCCGCGCCGCCCGCGCAACAGCGACCACGGCCTTCTCCAGGGCGTACTCGGGGTCGTCCCCACCGCCCTTCACGCCCGCATCCGCATCCGCGACCGCCCGCAGAGCCGCCGCCACCCCGTCGGGCGTCCACCCCCGCATCTGCTGCCGCACCCGGTCGATCTTCCACGGCGGCATGCCCAGTTCGCGCGCAAGATCCGCAGGCCGGCCCCCGCGCGCCGAGGACAGCTTGCCGATCGCCCGCACGCCCTGCGCCAGCGCACTGGTGATCAGCACCGGCGCCACCCCGGTCGACAGCGACCAGCGCAATGCCTCCAGCGCCTCCGCCGCCCGCCCTTCCACCGCCCGGTCGGCGACCGCGAAGCTGGACGCCTCCGCACGACCTGTGTAGTAGCGCCCGACGACCGCCTCGTCGATCGTGCCCTCGACATCCGCGACCAGCTGGGACACCGCGCTCGCCAGCTCCCGCAGATCGCTGCCGATGGAGTCGACGAGCGCCTGGCACGCCTCGGGGCTCGCAGAACGCCCCAGCGCCCGGAACTCCGACCGGACGAACGAGAGCCGCTCCGCAGGCTTCGTGGTCTTCGGGCAGGCGACCTCCCGCGCACCCGCCTTGCGCGCAGCGTCCAGCAGCCCTTTGCCCTTGGCGCCGCCCGCGTGCAGCAGGACGAGCGTGATCTCCTCGGCCGGGGCGTCGAGGTAGGCCTTGACGTCCTTGATCGTGTCGGCGGAGAGATCCTGCGCATTGCGCACGATCACCACCTTGCGCTCGGCGAAGAGCGACGGGCTCGTGAGCTCGGCAAGGGTGCCCGGCTGGAGCTGGTCGGAGGTGAGGTCGCGGACGTCCGTGTCGGCGTCGGACGCGCGGGCTGCCGCCACCACCTGCTGCACCGCACGGTCGAGGAGGAGGTCCTCCTGGCCCACGGCGAGCGTGAGGGGGGCGAGCGGATCGTCGGTGGAATTCCTTCTGGTGGCCATCGCCGTCCAGCATCCCACGCCCCTCTGACAGCCCGCCTTCGACGCCTCCCCGCGCACCCGTCGCCGTACCGGAGAATGGGCAGGTGAGCGATGTGAGACATGTACTGGTGCTACCCGACCGCGATACCGCGGAGGAGGTGGCCGGGGAGCTCGCCGACCGTTTCGGGGTCGCCGAGGAACCTCAACTCGTACGCGACGCGCTGGCCGGCGAGGACGACGCGGAGGACGCCCAGTGGCTGGTGGTCGTGGAGGACGCGGACGGCCGGCTCGACCCATCGGCACTCGACGCGCTGGCGACGGAGTACGAGGGCTGGCTGGAGGCGCCATAGAGCCTGTTTCTTCGACCGGTGGCACGAACCGCACCGCTGATCACGTGGCGTAGCCTGGCCTTCCATGGCAATAAGCAACGCGCTGTGGCCCTTCGCCCTGGTTGTAGGGCTTCTCACGCTGACTCCCGGACTGGATACCGCTCTGATCTTGCGTACCTCGGCCGTGGGCCGACGCAGGAGAGCCTGGGGCGTCGTCCTTGGAATCCAGTCCGGCACTCTGCTGTGGGGTGTGCTCACCTCCCTCGGAGTGACCGCACTTTTCACGGCCTCCCACCTCGCCTATGTGACGTTGCGCTGGGTCGGCGCCGCCTATCTGGTCTGGATGGGCGCCCGCATGCTCCGCGACACCTTCCGGGGGCTGCCCGCCACCGGCACGGACGACTCCGCCCTCCTTTCCGGCACGGACTCGTTCGTCGGTGGCTGGCGGCAGGGAGCGCTCACCAACCTCCTCAACCCCAAGATGGGTGCCTTCTACGTCGCTGTCCTGCCCCAGTTCATCCCGGCTGGCACGAGCCACTTCACGATGGGGCTCCTGCTCGCCTCCGTACACATCCTCATCGGTCTGATGTGGTCGGCCGTCCTCGTCGGCTTTGCCCGCGTGCTGCACGGCTGGCTCCGCAAGCCGCAAGCCCGCCGCCTGCTCGACCGGATCACCGGAACCGTCATCGCCGCCTTCGGTATCCGGCTGGCTCTCGGCGACTGAGCATCCGGCCCGCCCTCGTCCGCAGCCCGGCTCAGTGCCGACCCACATCAGAATGGCGGCAAGGTGAAGTGCGGCCTGGTAAGCGATAGCGAGTTTGTCGGTTCGTTTGGCCAGGCCGCGCCACTGCTTGAGGCGTGCGATACATCGCTCGACGGTGTTGCGCTGCTTGTATCCCTCAGCGTCAAAGCCGGGCGGGCGGCCTCAGAGCTCAGCCCTTGGGGACGATCTGGATGTCCATGTCGATGGCGATGCTGGAGCCGACGGCGGCGATACCGCGGGCCAGCATGGTCTGCCAAGTGAGGGTGAAGTCCTCACGGTGCAGCTCGGTGGTGGCCCGGCAGGCCGCCCTGGTCTCCCCTTCCACACCGTTGCCGACGCCGAGGTACTGGGTGTCCAGCATTACGGTACGGCTGACGCCGTGAAGAGTGAGCGCGCCGCTCACGCCCCAGCGGCTGCCGCCCCGGTGAACGAAACGGTCGCTGTAGAACTCCATCGTCGGATAGCGCCCGACGTCGAAGAAGTCGCTGGACCGCAGATGGTCGTCGCGCATCTGCACGTTGGTATCGATCGACGAGGCATCGATGATCACGTGCATGGCGGAGTCCTCCATGCGGTCGGCGATCCGTATCGCACCTGCGAATGTGTTGAATCGGCCATGGATACGGGCCAGCCCAATGTGGCGGGCCGTGAAGCCGATCTGCGAGTGGTTCGGCTCGATCACCCACTCACCGGGGTCGGGCAGCTGTGGGGGCGCGGCCACCTGGAGCATGACGTCCCCGAGCCCCGAGTGGCCGCTCTCGGAGACCGTGGCCGAACCGTGGAACGGGGTGAAGCCCTCGGCCGTGACAGCCAGCCGGTAGTCACCTGCCGGTACGGCGGCGAGGACGTTCCCGAAGGGGTCCGTCTCACCGCCGACGACCTTGCGGCCCGCACTGTCCGTCACGACGAACTCGGCCTGCTGAACAGCCTCGTTGACCGGATCAAGGACGCGGCAGCTCAGGACTCCCGCGGTGCGCGGCACCGCGAGTCCCACGAGCGGGTTGCCCTGCGCCGCACCCGTTGCGTTTTTTCTTCCCAGCCAACGGCCGAACATCTTCACTTACCCCCGGGGGAGATTCACCTTGGGGCCGTACGGCTGGACGTCGTTGTCGGAGCAGCGGCCCGCCGACGAGCATGCATTCGATCACTCTTGGGGTGTTCGAGGCAAACGGAGGGACTGGCAGGGGCTTGGGTGGAGGTGTTACCGAAGGTCCGAATTGAACGTTCCACTTATCTGCATCAGCGGTTGCGTGCGAAAAACTCAACCTGATGGACCGTGGGCAGCCGGTGGAGACGCACCCCGAAGTTCCGGCAGCGCTCGCAGCGCTTGCCGCGGCGCCGTCGCGAGTACGGCCGAGCGGGGTGCGGTCGGCCACCATGCGGATGCACGGGGCGCGGTCGGCCGGACGGTGGTCATGAGCGCCCGACCGCCCGCAGCCGCGACCCGGCACCCGTCACCGCGATCGCGCCGTCCACGTCCGTGCGCAGCACTACCGCTCCACCGGCCCTCAGCGCCTCGACGGTCCGGGCCGCCGGGTGCCCGTACGGGTTGTCCCTGCCCACACTCACCAGGGCGAGCCGGGGACGCGCGCTGCGCAGCAACGCCGGGTCCTGGTGGGCGGATCCGTGATGGGCGACCTTGAGGACGTCCACCCGCGGAAGCGTCGGGTACTGGTGCAACAGCCTTTGCTGGGCCGCGGGTTCGAGGTCACCGAGGAGCAATAGGCTCAGTCCGCCGGTCCGGACGAACAGCGCGACACTGGCGTTGTTGGGCTCCTCCGGTAAGGGACCTGCCGTCGCGCCTCCCGCCGGCCACAGGACTCGCCAGTCGAGCGCGCCGATACGGCGGCGCTCTCCCACTGTCGCCCGTACCAGGGGGACCCGCGCCGCGGCGGCTGTTCTGCGTACGAACGCCGCCTGGTCCGGTGGTTCGTCCAGACTGGTCGTCTGGATCGCGCCGACCGCCCTGCCCCGCAACACGCCGGGCAGACCCCGGACATGATCGGCATGAAAGTGTGTGAGCAGCAGGAGCGGTACCCGGGTGATGCCCAGGTCACGCAGGCAGCGGTCGGCCAGACGTGGATCGGGCCCGGTGTCGATCACCACGCCCTCGCCGTCCCCCGCCGCAAGCACCATGGCGTCGCCCTGACCCACATCGCACATCACGAACGCCCAGCCCGGCGGCGGCCATCCGGTCAGCACCCGGGTGAGCGGCACCGGGCGCAGCACCGCGAGGACCAGCAGCAGCGCGGCAGCCGAACAGACCCATGGGTGACGCGCGATACGGCGGGCGGAGAGCGCCGCCAGGGCCGTGAGGGCGGTCAGCAGGAGCGCTCCCCACCAGCCGTCGGGCCAGTCGATCTCCGCCCCGGGAAGAGCCGCCCCGGTGCGGGCCACGGAGGCGATCCATCCGGCCGGCCAGCCCGCGATCCGGGCGAGCAGCTCGGCCACGGGCATGGCCACCGGTGCCGCGGCGAGCGCGGCGAACCCGAGGACGGTGGCGGGTGCCACGGCGAACTCGGCCAGCAGGTTGCATGGAATCGCCACCAGGCTGACCCGCGAGGCGAGCACCACGACGACGGGCGCGCACACCGCTTGCGCCGCGGCGGCCGCACCCAGTGCCTCCGCGAGCCGGGGCGGCACCCGCCTCCGTTGCAGCGCGGCACTCCATCGCGGGGCGACCGTGAGCAGGGCGCCTGTCGCCAGCACGGAGAGGACGAAGCCATAACTGCGCGTCAGCCACGGGTCGTACAGCACGAGCAGCAGAACGGCGGCGGCAAGTGCGGGAATCAGCGAGCGGCGGCGGCCCGTACCGATCGCGAGCAGTGTGATCAGCCCGCAGACCGCGGCGCGCAGCACGCTCGGCTCCGGTCGGCACACCAGGACGAAGGCGAGCGTGAGTCCGCCGCCGAGCAGCGCGGTCATCCGCAGTGGGATGCCCAACCGGGCTGCCAGACCACGGCGTTCGACCCGGAGCGCGGCGCCGGGCGGTCCGATGAACAACACGAGCAGGATCGCCAGGTTGGCACCGGAGACCGCCATCAGGTGTGTGAGGTCGGCTGCTTGGAAGGCCTCGTGGAGTTCGGGGGTGACCCTGGAGGTGTCGCCGACGACCAGCCCCGGGAGCAGCGCCCGCGCATCGGGATCCAGCCCGTCCGTCGCGCGTCGCAGGCCCGCGCGCAGTTCGCCGGCCATGCGCTGGAGAGGAGTCGGCGGCCCGGTGACGCGAGGCGGTCCCTTGCCGTCCGGACGCAGGACCGCGGCGTTGCGTTGCCCGCTGTGCAGCGGTGGCGCGAGTCGGCCGCTCACGTGCAGCCTCGTGGACGGCAGCAGCCGCTCCCATCGCGCTGTCGAACCGGAGGGCGACACGATCAGCAGCACTGGGGTGCGGAGACGGGTGGTGGCGCCGTCGGGTGCCGTGAGCCCGGTGATCTCGGCGTCCAGGAGGAGAGCGGCCGGGGTGCTGTGGTCGCCTTGGACCTGGGGGCGGGTCCGGCGTGCGTCGGACGTGACCGTCACCTCCGCTTCGACCCTCTCGAAACGGTCGGCCAGACCGGGAACGGGCCCCTGCCGTGCGTCCGCGCCGTGCAGGCCCGCCGCCGTCGCTCCGGCCGCCGCGCAGAGCAGCACCGCGGCCGCCGCGGTGGCATGGAGCCTGTGCCGGTCGCGTCCAGCGCTGCCCTCACCGTCCTCGCACTCCCGGTGGTCGGCCGGCCGGGCGCGCGCTGCGCGGCTCGTCGAGGCCCGTGAGAGGCCGAGGAGCACCAGGGCGGCGGCGAGGCAGAGCGCCGTCCCCGCGGCCGTCCAGCGCCACGGCGCACCCACGGCGAGCGCCGCGGCGGCCCAGGCCGCGAGGGACGGCGGGACCAGCCGTAGATCGACCGGGCCCTCCTGCCGCGGGTCGGAGGCGCCGAGCCGTCGGCCCGACGCCGTATGGACGTCCGGTGGGACGTGCGGGCGGGTCATGGCCGTACCAGCGGTTGGAGATCGGCGAACCGGCGGTCGCCGATCCCGTTGACCTCACGGAGTTCGTCGACGGAACGGAAGCCGCCGTGCTGCGTGCGGTAGTCGAGGATGTGCTGGGCTAGGACCGGACCGACGCCGGGCAGGGTGTCCAGCTGTTCCACGGTTGCGCTGTTGAGGCTGACCGGCCCGGCTGCCGGGCCACCAGGGCTGCCCGTGCCGGCGCCGCCCGTGGCACCGGAGGCGAGTGCGCCGGGTGGCGCGCCGACCACGACCTGTTCCCCGTCCAGCAGCACCCGTGCCCGGTTGAGCCCGGTGATGTCCACGCCCGGCCGGACCCCGCCCGCCGCCCGTAGCGCGTCGGCCACCCGCGCTCCGGACGGCAAGGGGTAGATGCCCGGCCGCCGCACCTTGCCGCTGACGTCGACGACGATCCGCCCGTCCGGTCCCGGGGTGGCCGGTGGTCCGGGTGACGGTTCGGGGGTATGGACGGGATCCGTCATCGGGTCCGGTGCCGGAGCGTGCGCACGCTCGTTGACCGGGTCGGGCGCGCGTACGGTCTGGGGCCGTACGGACCAGAAGTGGACCGCCGCGAAAACTGCGGCAGCGACCAGTACGACGGTGAGCGCGGCAAGGGTTCTCGGCTCCAGACCGCACCTGAGCCGCAACCACATCGGGAGCCGCTCCCGCACCGCGGGCACCATCCGCTCCCACCGCCCCGGCGCAGCCGGAGCCGGGTCGACCACCCGCGCCGGCTCGTCGGACGGCGCGGCACTCCCCGGACGAGGAGCTGCCGGGGCCGGTGCGGGGGCCGTGTCCGGGGTCGGGGCCGATCCCGTCACCGACAGGTCCGCACGTCCTCCGTACGCCCCCGCCATGAGCGCGTCCGCACGCCGCCGCGAAGCGGCAGCGACCACGGCGGCGCGCCCGCGCGAAGGCTGTCGCCGCCCGGGTCCAGGACCGGGCCCGGGATCAACGCCTTGGCCCGCACCGGGCCTGCGTCGGTCCCGCACGTCCGAGGCCGCAGCGCGGCCAGGTCCACTTCCGCTGCTTGCACGATGTGATCGGGGAGCCATGCCTCACGACGCTAGGCACAGCTGCGCGAACCCGCTGAGCAGGCCCGTATCCGGTGGACAACCGACCCGTTGTGAATATCTCGCTCACTCCCAGGAGTGAGATCAACGCGGCGAAACCACTGCTCCCAGCAGACCCGGGCCGGTGTGCGCACCGATCACGGCACCCACCTCGCTGACATGCAGTTCGGCCAGTCCCGGGACTCGCACGCGCAGCCTCTCCGCCAGTCGCTCGGCGCGCTCGGGCGCTGCCAAGTGGTGCACGGCGATGTCCACCTGGCCCGTGCCCGCCCGCTCGACGACGATCTCCTCCAGCCGTGCGATCGCCTTCGAGGCCGTCCGTACCTTCTCCAGCAGCTCGATGCGGCCGCCGTCCAGCTGCAGCAGCGGCTTCACCGCGAGCGCCGACCCCAGCAGGGCCTGGGCCGCGCCGATGCGTCCACCGCGGCGGAGATAGTCCAGCGTGTCGACGTAGAAGTACGCGGAGGTGCCCGCGGCCCGCTTCTCGGCGGCCGCGACCGCCTCGTCCAGGCTGCCGCCCCCCTCCGCCGTCTCCGCCGCCGCCAGGGCGCAGAATCCCAGGGCCATGGCCACCATCCCGGTGTCCACGACCCGCACCGGCACCGGAGCGTCCTTCGCGGCAAGCAGCGCGGCATCGTACGTACCCGAGAGTTCGGCCGAGAGGTGCAGCGAGACGATGCCGGTTGCGCCCGCCTCGGCCGCCGCCCGGTACGCCGCGGCGAAGACCTCGGGGCTGGGCCGGGATGTTGTCACGGGCCGGCGCTTCTGGAGCGCCAGCGCGAGGGAGCGGGCCGAGATCTCGGTGCCCTCCTCCAGCGCCTGATCGCCGAGGACGACGGTCAGGGGCACCGCGGTGATGCCATGCCGCTCCATCGTCTGGGGTGGCAGGTGGGCCGTGGAATCGGTGACGATCGCGACATGGCGGGACATGAGCGGGAGGTTACCTGCCGGGGCGGTGGCTCGGCAGTCCGCCCCCGAGCGAGTGATCACATCCGGTCGCTTCAGGGCGCATCCTGCCACCACCAGTCACGTCGGTTCGAGCCCGACCCGACGGCCACACGCCTGTACACACCCGGACCCGACGGCCACACGCGTGCGTACCGTGCCCGCAGCCGCCCCTGCGCGCGACCGAAGTCCCCCGGTCGGGTCCGCTCCGCCGCCTCAGTTCGTCGTCTCGGGCCGCGCGGCCTTCTGCCACGGATAGCCAGTCTGCCCCCGAGGATCCCGAGCCGTGAGCGCCTCCGGCCCCTCCTCGCCGACCGGCGCACTCCACGCCCGTCCGTCCCCACCCGGGCGTGCCCCCGCGCCGGTGCCGGCCCGCCCTTCGGCACGGGCCTCCGCCCCCGCCGAAGGCTCCACAGCCTCCTCCACCGTCCAGTGCCGCAGCGCCCCCGCCTCCACGTCGATCTGCGTGTTCAGCGCCGCCAGATCGTCGTCGGCGAACTGACGTGCCCGGTCGCGCGCGGCCCACCGCAGCGACTCCGCGGAGTGCGTGATCCGCTGCGTGCGCTGCTTCAGCCCGGGCAGCAGCGAGGCGACCGTCGCCCGGTCGGGCTCGCGCTCCAGCCTCTTCAGCTCCTCGTCGAGCTCCCGCCCGTGGACGCTCAGCCGCTGGAACAGCCCCAGCGACTCCGACAGCGAGGCATCCTCGGCCACCCCTGTCTGCAGCGCCTCCTGCGTGGCCCGCATCGACGTACGCAGCGCGAGCCGGAGCTGTGCCAGCTCACCGGCCACGCCCGGCTGGCCATAACTCTTCGCCCGCAGCGCGGTGTCCTCGACGGTGCGGCGCGCCTGCGTGATCGTGCGGTCGACGCCGCGCTTCGCCGCGCCGATGACCTTGACGCTCACATAGACGCCCAGGGCCATGAGCGCGACAAAGAGCAGTCCCAGGATCAGGATCACGGCTTCCATGACGCCCCTTGATGTCGGTTCGGCTGCCGGGTACCGGCCCCTCAACCGTAAACGGAACAGGCAGGTTGGGGGTTCCGTCGGAACCCCCAACCTGCCCGTAGGGGAAAGCCCTCACACCGCCGTACGACAACCGGCGGTCAGCCTCGGATGCGGACCGTCACGCGGGGACGATGTTGACCAGCTTCGGCGCCCGCACGATCACCTTGCGGATCCCGGCCCCGTCCAGGGCCGCGACCACCGCCGGGTCGGCCAGGGCCAGCGCCTCCAGATCCTCGTCCGAGATCGACGGGGAGATCTCCAGCCGCGCCTTGACCTTGCCCTTGACCTGCACCACGCAGGTCACGGTCTCGTCCACGACGTACGCCGGGTCGGCGACCGGGAAGTCCTGGTGCACGACCGACTCGGTGTGGCCCAGCCTGCGCCACAGCTCCTCGGCGATGTGCGGCGCCAGCGGTGCGACCAGCAGCACCAGCCGCTCGGCGACGGACCGCGACAGCGGGCCGCCCACCTTGGTCAGGTGGTTGTTCAGCTCGGTGACCTTGGCGATGGCGGTGTTGAAGCGCATCCCGGCCATGTCCTGGCCGACGCCGTCGATGGCCTTGTGCAGCGCGCGCAGCGTGTCCTCGCCGGGCTCGGTGTCCACGACGGTGACCTCACCGGTCTCCTCGTCGACGATGTTGCGCCACAGCCGCTGCAGCAGCCGGTACTGACCGACGACGGCGCGCGTGTCCCACGGACGCGACACGTCCAGCGGGCCCATCGCCATCTCGTACAGACGCAGCGTGTCCGCCCCGTATTCGGCGCAGATCTCGTCGGGCGTGACGGCGTTCTTCAGGGACTTCCCCATCTTGCCCAGGACGCGGCTGACCTTCTCGCCCTGGTGGTAGAACGTGCCGTCGCGCTCCTCGACCTCGGCCGCCGGGACCGCGATGCCGCGGCTGTCCCGGTAGACGAAGGCCTGGATCATGCCCTGGTTGTACAGCTTGTGGAACGGCTCCGCCGACGAGATGTGCCCCAGGTCGTGCAGGACCTTGGACCAGAAGCGGGCGTACAGCAGGTGCAGTACGGCGTGCTCGGCGCCGCCCACGTACAGGTCGACACCACCGGTCGGCTGGCCCTCGCGCGGCCCCATCCAGTACTGCTCGATCGCCGGATCGACCAGCTTCCGGTCGTTGTTCGGGTCCAGGTAGCGCAGCTCGTACCAGCAGGAACCGGCCCAGTTGGGCATGGTGTTGGTCTCGCGGCGGTACTTCTTCGGGCCCTTGCCGTCGCCCAGGTCCAGCGTGACGTTGACCCAGTCGGCGTTACGGGACAGCGGAGTCTCGGGCTGGGTGTCGGCGTCCTCCGGATCGAAGGTGCGCGGCGAGTAGTCGTCGACCTCCGGCAGCTCCAGCGGCAGCATCGACTCGGGCAGCGGGTGGGCGATGCCGTCCTCGTCGTAGACGATCGGGAAGGGCTCGCCCCAGTAGCGCTGGCGGCTGAACAGCCAGTCGCGCAGCCGGAAGTTGACGGTCCCCTCGCCCAGGCCCTTCGCCTTCAGCCACTCGGTGATCTTCGCTTTGGCGTCGACGACACCCAGGCCGTCCAGCGAGATCTCGTCGTTGGCGGAGTTGACCAGTTTCGCGTCGTACGAGGCGAACGCGTCGTCCCACGTGGAGGTGTCCGTACCGCGGTCGTCCGACGGCTCGACGACGCAGCGCATCGGCAGCTCGAAGGCGCGCGCGAACGCGAAGTCGCGCACGTCGTGCGCCGGCACGGCCATGATCGCGCCGGTGCCGTAGCCCATCAGGACGTAGTCGGCGATGAAGACGGGCACCTTCTCGCCGCTGACCGGGTTGGTCGCGTACGCACCGGTGAAGACACCGGTCTTGTCCTTGGCCTCGGCCTGGCGCTCCACATCGGACTTGGCGGCGGCCTGCTTGCGGTACGCGGTGACGGCCTCGGCCGGGGACGCGTGTCCGCCTGTCCACACCGGGTGGGTGCCCTCGGGCCAGGCGGCCGGAATGATCCGCTCCACCAGCTCGTGCTCGGGCGCCAGCACCATGTATGCGGCGCCGAACAGGGTGTCCTGGCGGGTGGTGAAGACGGTGATGTCACCGGCGCCGTCGACGGGGAAGTCAACGCGCGCACCTTCGGAACGCCCGATCCAGTTGCGCTGCTGCAGCTTGATCGCCTCGGGCCAGTCCAGCCCGTCCAGGTCGTTCAGCAGCCGGTCGGCGTAGGCGGTGATGCGCATGTTCCACTGGCGCAGCTTGGCCTTGAAGACGGGGAAGTTTCCGCGCTCGGAACGGCCGTCCGCCGTCACCTCTTCATTGGCCAGCACGGTGCCCAGCCCCGGAGACCAGTTGACGGGGGCGTCGGAGGCGTACGCCAGGCGGTACTCGCCCAGGACATCGGCGCGCTCGACGGCGCTCAGCGCGCTCCAATCGCGGCCGTCCGGGGTCGGGCGCTCACCGTTCTCGAACTGCGCGACCAGGTCGGCGATCGGCCGGGCCCGGTCCGCCTCCGTGTCGTACCAGGAGTTGAAGATCTGCAGGAAGATCCACTGGGTCCACTTGTAGTACTCCGCCTCGATCGTCGCGAACGAGCGGCGCTTGTCGTGGCCCAGGCCCAGCCGGCGCAGCTGGGACTTCATGTTGACCATGTTGGCCTCGGTGGAGGCGCGCGGATGCGTACCGGTCTGTACGGCGTACTGCTCCGCCGGCAGGCCGAAGGCGTCGAAGCCCAGGGTGTGCAGCACGTTGTGCCCGGTCATGCGCTGGTGGCGGGCGTAGACATCGGTGGCGATGTAGCCCAGCGGGTGACCGACGTGCAGGCCCGCACCCGAGGGGTAAGGGAACATGTCCATGATGAACTTCTTCGGCCTGGCGGCCAGCTCCGCGTCGCCCGCCAGATCGCCCGTCGGGTTCGGCGCCTCGTACGTGCCGTGGGCGTCCCAGAAGTCCTGCCAGCGTGCCTCGATGTCGGCGGCCATCGCCGCCGTATAGCGGTGCGGCGCAGCCACGTCGACTGCGGAATTCGTCTCGCTCATGATCCTCAAAGCTCCATCGATCGTCATCTGCCAGCGCTTACGGAAACGAAAAAGCCCCTCGCACAGGAGGGGACGCCGCGCCGATTCCAACCAGGCATTCACACCGGTCGGGACTGATCAGCGCGGCTCGCTAAGCAGAAGGCGTACGGCACGCATGGCGTCAGGGTACCGCACGGGCCCGGAGCGCAGCCGGGCGATTCCGCTCCGTGGACGACGGCGGACGGCCGGAGCACCGGCGAGGCGGTGACGGAGCACGCACCGGGTCATGGCGGAACGTCCGGGAAGGGGAGGTTACTCCGCGTAATGCCCTCTATCGGGGCAACCGCTCAAACCCCGTACTGGTCGGTATGGAGCGACCTGGCATGCGGCAACGGGACCGCGCGCACAGCGTGCCGTGCGGCGGTGTCCGGCGCTGGCACTCCGCATCGAACAGCCGCCCGCGGAGCGACCCGCGCTGTCGCCGGGCGTCGGCCGGAAGACTCTCGGCAGCGGCCGTAGTTGGCCTGCCGGCCGTAATTGACCTGCACAGACAGGAAGCGGGCCATCCGATTCGGATGACCCGCTTCCTGCTACTTCCCTGTGGAGCTAAGGAGAATTGAACTCCTGACCTCCTGCATGCCATGCAGGCGCTCTACCAACTGAGCTATAGCCCCGTGCTGTTTTCCGCCCGGTTTCCCTGGCGACATCGAGAACATTACACGGTCACCCCGGCCCACCACCAAATCGATTCCCCCAGGAACCGATTTGCCCCAATTCCGGAAGGTTGTGCGACACAGTGCTCAGGCGGTCGCGAAGGAGTAGAAGCGCTTCAGGGTGCAGTGCTCCTCCAACAGCCGCCCGTAGATCGGCTCCCCCTCCAGCTCCCGGTACGTCTCGATCGGGTCGCCTTTTATGATCAGCGCCCGCGCACACTCCTCGCACCAGTACTGGTACTCGGCATTGATCGGATCCATGTCCCGGACAATGGGCGTACCGCTGCCACACCAGTCGCACTTCCGCCTGTGTGCACCCATGGGTCAGCTCCGGCCGTGGCCACGGGCCGTGCGCATGCGGGAGATGCCGCCGTTCTCTCTCGGAACTTCAGGAACTCCGGGAACGAGGGGCAGGTCCGCGACCTCGTGGCGGCTCGCAGGCATCGCGCGCTCCCTCCCGTTCGGTCCGTCGCCCCCTCCGGCGGTCCGATTCTGCCATGACCCCGCAAGGGGGGCAGCCCTGCTGGGAATCGACCCGTTACCGACGCCTTACGAGACCGACCGACACGCCCACGATCGCGGCCGCCGACAGCGCGAGGGAGCACACCCAAAGCGCATGGCCGGACCCGTGCGCCCCTGACGTGTCAAGGCGGTTGAGGTACAGCGTGCCGAACGTCGCGACACCGATGAGCTGACCCAGCTGAGTGACGGTCACCAGCACACCACTCGCGTCGGCGGCATCCTCGGGCCGCACGTCGGCCAGTGCGCGGGTGAGGAGGGGACTGAATGCCAGCGACACGCCCGCCCCCATGGCGACCAAAGCCGCATACAGCATGAATCCGCCGTCCCCGCCGTCGCGCATCACCAGTCCGATCCCCACCGAGGCGACGGCCACCAGGACGAACCCGACCGGAACCAGCCCCCTTTGGAGACCCGCCGGCCACCGGCGCCAGGTCAGCCCGACCGCACCGAAGACCACCGCGGTCGGTGCGAACATCAGTCCGGCGCGCAGCGCCGAGTAGCCGAGACCGCCCTGGACGTGCAGCGTCGTCGCGAAGAGGAAGCCCGCGTTGATCGCCATCACCAGGAGAATCCGCAGCGCCGCCGACGCGATTCCGGGAATACGCAGCACCCTGAGGGCGATCAGGGGTGCGCCGCCGCCAGCGGCCAGCCGTGTCTCGTACGCGACGAACCCGGTGAAGAACACAACGGAGGCGAGCAGGCAGACCCAGGACCAGCCCGGCCAGTCCAACTCCTGCCCGAGGACGAGGGGCACGACGAACAGCGTGACGGCGGCGGTGAGAAGGACCAGGCCCGGCAGATCGAGCCCACGGGCCCGCGCTCCCTCCCTGGCCTGCCCGGTACGCGGTTCGCGTGGCAGCACGCGTCGGCCGAGCACCAGCAGAACCAGCCCGATCGGTACGTTCACCAGGAAGACCGGTCGCCAACCCGCCCCGAACAGATCGGCGCTGACCAGCACCCCGCCCGCGACCTGCCCGGCGGCCGCGCCGGTGGCGAGGACCGCACTGTAGGCACCGAGCGCCCGGATGCGCGCCGCACCGGTGAAGTGCCGCTGGATCAGGCTGAGCACCTGCGGAATCATCACCGCCGCACCCATCCCCTGGGTCAGCCGGAAGGCAATCAACTGTCCGGTGTCCGCGGCCAGTCCGCAGGCGAGTGACGCAGCGGTGAAGACCGCAAGCCCGGCCAGATGGGCACGTCCGTGGCCGAGCAGCCCCCCGAGCCTGGCGCCGGTGATCAGCAGAACGGCGTATGTGATGGTGTAGCCGGCCACGACGAGCTGTAACCCGGCACCGGAGGCGCCGAGTTCGGTGCGGATCGTCGGGGCGGCGACATTGACGATGAAGGTGTCGAGCAGGGCCATGAACTGGGCGGCCAGGACCAGGGCGAGCAGCCGGCCGGGACGTCCGTCCGTGACGCCGTTGTCAGTGGTGCCGTCTTTACTGGGTACGGAACGTGGAGTTGCCTCGGATGCCGATGTCATGACTCGAAGCGTGCCGCCGGCCCCATACCGGTAACGAGAGCCCGCTGATGCTGGTACTGGCAGCACCTGGTAACTCCGCCACGGGGCACCGACCATGGGTGTGTGATGACGGTGACGACACAGCGCAACACGCAGAACACGCAGGACCACGAGCGAGATCCGGCCCCGAGCCGGCCGGCCCGGCGACGACATCAGTCGCACCGTCGGCGGTCGGAGCTCGCCGCTTTCCTGCGCAGTCGCCGGGCACGGGTGACGCCCGCCGACGTGGGCATGCCGCCGGGCCTGCGCCGCCGCACTCCGGGCCTGCGCCGCGAGGAGGTCGCCCAGCTCTCCGGGGTCGGTGTCACCTGGTACACGTGGCTGGAGCAGGGCCGCCCCATCAATGCCTCACCACAGGTGCTGGACGCCGTGGCGCGGACGCTCCGGCTGGACGGCCCCGAGCGCGAACACCTCTATCAGCTGGCGGAGGTGGCGTACGCGCCGGGCAGGCAGGCCGACACGATCGAGGTCGGCCCGGAGATCCAGGGCATCATCGACGCCCTCGACCCGCATCCGGCGGTCGTCTACAACACGAGGTACGACGTCCTCGCCACCAATGCCGCCTACCTCGACCTGTTCAACGTGCCCGCGCTGACGGAGTCGGGGGCACGGAACGTGCTGTGGGAGCTGTTCACGGTGGCCGAGGAGGACTGCCCGGTCGTGCACCGGACCCAGGAGCTGCCGATCATGGTGGCGACGCTGCGCGGGGCCTACGGGCGCCATGCCGGCGAGCCGGCCTGGGAGTCATTGGTGGAGCGCCTCTCCACGGCCAGCCCGTACTTCGCCGAGCTCTGGCGGAGCGGGGATGTCGCCCCGCCGGGTCCACGGGTGAAGACGTTCCGTCACCGGGCGGCGGAGCACGAGATACGGATGACGTCGGTGTCACTGTCCATCAACGGACTTCCGGAGTGCCGGATCGTGGCGTACACACCCGCTGACGAGGAGAGCGCGGAGCAGGTCGCGGCGCTGCGCCGACGCCGCCAAGGGTGAGTGGCCGCACCCGTGCGGGAACACAGCCGGATCCAGGAACACCTGGAGGAACGCAAGTATCCCGCCCCCTGCCGGGGACGGGATACCTGATTGTGGAGCTAAGGAGAATTGAACTCCTGACCTCCTGCATGCCATGCAGGCGCTCTACCAACTGAGCTATAGCCCCGCTGTTCGCTGTGTTTCCCTGCGTTTCCGCGCTGCGAACAAGAAGAACTTTAGCCTGTGACCAGCCAGAAAGTGAAATCCGGCCGACGCCGCCCGGAGAGACGTCTTACGGCCTCCCCCGCGACAGGGAGTGGGCTCCCCATCGTGGGGGAGGCCGTTAGGCGTAATCGCCGAGCACGGGTTCGGGCAGGGTGCCTGCGTTGTGCTCCAGCAGGCGCCAGCCGCGCGCGCCCTCGCCCAGCACCGACCAGCAGCAGTTGGAGAGCCCGCCCAGCCCTTCCCAGTGGCGCGCTTCCAGGCCGAGCAGCCGCCCGATGGTGGTGCGGATGGTGCCGCCGTGACTGACCACGACGAGCGTGCCGCCGTCGGGCAGCTTGTCGGCGTGATCGAGCACGACGGGGGCGGCCCGGTCGGCGACCTCGGTCTCCAGCTCGCCGCCGCCGCGCCGTACGGGCTCGCCCCGCTTCCACGCGGCGTACTGCTCCTCGTACCGCTCGACGATCTCTTCGTGGGTGAGACCCTGCCAGGCACCCGCGTAGGTCTCGCGCAGTCCCGCGTCATGGGCGATGTCGAGCCCGGTGATCGCGGCGAGCTCGGCGGCCGTGGCCGCCGCCCGCCGCAGATCCGAGGCGACGATGGCATCCGGCTTCAGTGAGGCGAGCAGCCGGGCGGCCCGGTGGGCCTGCCCGACGCCGGTCTCGGTGAGCTCGATGTCCGTGGAGCCCTGGAATCGGCGCTCCAGGTTCCACGCAGTCTGGCCATGTCGCCAGAGGACGATCCTGCGACCCCTGCTGCCGCTGCTGCTGCCTTTCAGCTCTGGTCACCTTCCATGCCGCCGGTGAGCTGGGCGTGCTCCGCGGCCTTCCCCCGGGTCTTGACGGCGTCCTCGGGCAGCGCGATCTCGGGGCAGTCCTTCCACAGGCGCTCCAGCGCGTAGAAGACGCGCTCCTCGCTGTGCTGGACGTGGATCACGATGTCGACGTAGTCGAGGAGGATCCAGCGGGCGTCGCGCTCACCCTCACGGCGCACCGGCTTGACCCCGAGCTCCTTCTGAAGCCGCTCCTCGATCTCGTCGACGATCGACTTGACCTGGCGGTCGTTGGGGGCCGAGGCCAGCAGGAAGGCGTCTGTGATCGACAGCACGTCGCTGACGTCGTACGCAATGATGTCGTGCGCGAGCCGGTCGGCGGCCGCCTGGGCGGCGGCGTTGATGAGCTCGATGGAGCGGTCCGTGGCGGTCACAAGCAGGCTTTCGTCGGCGGTCAGATCAACCTCTAGGGTCTCACGGACCGCCGACAGCCCACGCAGCGATCTTCCGGAGATCGTTCCCGGAGATCGCCCAGGAAGTGGAGCCCGATTATTTGATCTTGTAGTCCTGGCCGAGAACGACGGACACATCCGCGTTCGCGGCAGGCTTGCCCTGCTTCACCGCGCTCACCGGCAGGCCCAGGGTCTTGGCGACTTGGGTCGCCTTCTCCTTGTCGGCCGCATCGCGGTAGAGGACCTCGGACAACACCTCGGTGCCGGTGTTCCCGCCGCCGACGAAGGCATAGCCACCGTTGACCAGCTCGATCCGGGCGGACTCCGTACCGCCCGCGTTCCCGGTGCCGTTCCTGACCCCGACCCGCACGGCCGCGTCCTGGTCCGGTGACTTCACCGTGCCGCCGAGGATGTCCTTGACGACACTCTCGGTGGCCGCGTCGGTCAGGGTTCCGTCGGCCTGCACCGGCAGCACCGCGGTCTTGTAGTCGCCGACCTTGGCGTGTTCGGCGAGCTTCGCCAGGGACGCGCCGAGGTCCTTCTCCGGCAACGACGGGTCGAGGATCTGCGCCAGCGTCTGCACAGTGACCGTGGCGGCCTTCGGATCGTCCGAGATCTTCCGCAGCACGCCACGCATGACCTGCCCGAACCGCATCAACTGCTTCGCCTCGGCCTCACCGGGGCCCCGATAGGTGGCGTACGCGACGGCCATCTGCCCGCTCAGGGTCTGCGCCTCGCCCTTCTTCACGAGGGGAGACACGCCCTTCTTGGTGTCGGGTACATCGGTGTCGGTGTCGACCTCGATGTTGCCCACCAGGTCGACGAGGTTCTCCAGGTACGGGGTGTCCAGCCGCCACGAACCGGAGATCCTGGTGCCGAGCAACGTGTCGATCGACTCGCGGGTGCCGCTCGAACCGTCGTCGTCGACGGACTTGCCGAGGGTGGTCGTGTTGCCCTCTTCGTCGGAGACGGCGAGGGAGTTGGGGAGCAGGACCGTGGTCCCCTGCTTGGTGGTGACGTTGTCGACGAGCAGCGCCGTGGAGGTGCCGCCCTTCTTGGTGTTGTGCAAATGGACCACGATGACATCGCGCTGCTGCGGACCCGTCGTCGCGGTGTTCTCCTTCTCCGAGCCGCCGAGGCCCGGGAGTTTGCCCGCGGACCAGAGGTAGCCGACACCGCCGACGACGACGAGGGCCACCACGACCACGAGCGCGACCATCCGGTTGCGGCCGCGTCGCCGTGCCTCCTCGCGCCGCTCGCTGCGGCTCTCGGTGAACTTCAGCCAGTCGATGACATCTTCGGAGTCCTCGTCCGGCTCCTCGATGAAGGAGTACTGCCCGGTGCCGTCCTCACGGTCCCCGCGGCGCTGCTCCGGAACGGCCGGCTCGGGCTCGGAGTCAAACCCGGACCGCGGTTCAGGCTGCTGCGGGGCGGGCGCGGGAGCGGGCGCGGGAGCCTGCTGCGGGATGCTCCACTGCGCGGTGGCGTCGACCGCGGCCGGCTGCCGGCCGGTGTCGTAGCCGTACCCGTCGTAGCCATAACCCTGCTGCTGGGAGGCATACGGGTCGTACTGCTGCGACTGCTGCTGGCCGTACGGGTCGTATCCGTACCCTTGCTGCGCCTGCTGCCCCTGCTGCGCGTACGGGTCGTACTGCTGCGGCTGCTGTTCCTGCTGCTGCCCGGGCTGCTGATACACCGGCTGCCCGTACTCGTCGTAGCCGACGATCTGCGGCTGCTGGTAGTACGGGTCGTACGGGTTCTGTCGGTCGCTCACCGGTCCCCCCTCTCCGTGGCTCATTCGCCGCGGTACAGCTGGCGCTTGTCGATGTATCGGACCACGCCGTCGGGCACCAGGTACCAGACGGGATCCCCGTGCGCGACCCGCTCACGGCAGTCCGTGGACGAGATCGCGAGCGCGGGGACCTCCACAAGAGAGACACCGCCCTCCGGCAGCCCGTCGTCCGTGAGCACATGCCCCGGCCGCGTCACACCGATGAAGTGGGACAGCGAGAACAGCTCCTCGGCGTCCCGCCAGGTGAGGATCTGGGAGAGCGCGTCGGCACCGGTGATGAAGAAGAGGTCCGCGTCGCCGTGGATGGCACGAAGGTCCCGCAGCGTATCGATCGTGTACGTCGGTCCGCCACGATCGATGTCGCTGCGGCTGACCGAGAACTGCGGGTTGGACGCCGTCGCGATGACTGTCATCAGATAGCGGTCCTCGGCCGGGGACACATTCTTGTGGCTCTTCTGCCACGGCTGCCCGGTCGGCACGAAGATCACCTCGTCGAGGTGGAACCGGGCGGCCACCTCGCTGGCCGCCACCAGGTGTCCGTGATGAATCGGGTCAAACGTCCCGCCCATCACACCGAGTCGGCGTCTTGCGGCACCGGTAGGCACTTCCTGCTCTCCCATGCGTGCAGACCCTACTGGCACAGCTGTACGCCTCGGCCTCAGCGGTCGCGGTTGAAGCGGGTGGTGATCCACAGCAGGAGCAGCAGTACGACGAACGCACCGCCACCGGTCAGGTACGGGTTGAGGCTTTCGTGGTTACCACCGTGCTCGCCGCCCTCGGAGGCGAGAGTGACCAGCTGGTGCGCGGTGATTGTGAGGCTCATCTTCGGCAGGACCTATCGATCGGGAGTCGGAAGGAAGACGTCGCGGACATCGTATGCGGGTGCCTCGGACACGCTCACGCCGACTCAGTCGTTGTTGTCGTCGTTGCGGTATCCGCGGAGCAGGAACCACGCGAGCAGCGCCGAGCCGATGAGTGAGGCGAGCAGCACGATCCGGATGGTGTTGCCCGGGCCCTGGTCATCGGATGCGGCGGCGAGCAGAGCAACGGTGTGCGGCATGTTGGGCGTCTCCTCAGTTGTCCACAGCCCCCCGCACACCGTAGCCCCAGCACCTACGCTGGGATCTGTCAGGGGGCGAGCGACGTCTCGTACGAAGAGGGGGCCATCCATGACCGACAACAGCCACACGAGTCACGAGAACGTGCCGAGCAGGCAGCGCAGGCGTTTCGCAGGCATCTCGTCCCGGGCGTACGAACACCCGGCGGACCGCTCGGCCCTGGTGGCCCTGCGCAAGCTGAGCGGGTTCGACACCGTGTTCAAGGCCCTCAGCGGACTGCTCCCCGAGCGCAGTCTGCGGCTGCTCTTCCTCTCCGACTCCGTTCGGGTGAGCGACGCCCAGTTCGTCCATCTCAACGACATGTTGCGCGACGCCTGTTACATCCTGGACCTGGAGAAGGTCCCGCCGATGTACGTCACCCAGGACCCGAAGCCCAATGCCATGTGTATCGGTCTCGACGAGCCGATCATCGTGGTGACGACGGGGCTGGTGGAGCTGCTCGACGAGGAGGAGATGCGGGCGGTCGTCGGCCACGAGGTGGGACACGCCCTCTCCGGCCACGCCGTGTACCGCACGATTCTGCTGTTCCTCACCAATCTTGCGCTGAAGGTCGCCTGGATTCCGCTCGGCAATGTCGCGATCATGGCGATCGTGACGGCGCTGCGTGAGTGGTTCCGCAAGTCGGAGCTTTCCTCGGACCGGGCGGGACTGCTGGTCGGCCAGGATCTACAGGCGTCGATGCGTGGCCTGATGAAGATCGCCGGTGGCAACCATCTGCACGAGATGAACGTGGACGCCTTCCTCGCCCAGGCGGACGAGTACGAGAAGGGCGGCGACCTGCGCGACTCCGTGCTCAAGATCCTCAATATGCTGCCCCGCTCCCACCCGTTCACCACGGTGCGCGCGGCCGAGCTGAAGAAGTGGTCCGAGAGCCGCGACTACCAGCGGATCATGGATGGCCACTACCTGCGGCGTGATGAGGACAAGGACGCCTCGGTGACGGACTCGTTCCGGGAGTCCGCCTCTCATTACGCCGATTCGGTGCGAACCAGCAAGGATCCGCTGATGAAGCTGGTCGGCGACATAGCGGGCGGCGCCGGGGACCTGGGCGGCAAGCTCCGCGACAAGTTCACCGGCGGCGGCTCGGCCGGCAAGGGTGGCGCTACGGGTGGCTCCGAAGGGACCCGGCAGTCGGGGCCGGAAGACCCGGAGAGCTAGTAACGGGAGGGGCACTAGCGCTCACAGGAGCCCGGGACGGGCGGGCGCTGAGCTCCAGCGCCCCGCAGAGCGCCCCAGCGGGCCTGCCCGTGGCGTACGGGTCGGTGCCCGCCGGTCCGCGGGATACCGCCCGCTGGCCGGCGAGCAGCGGAAGCAGTGCGCCGGTCGTGTCGGCCGAGCACGCCTGCGGTCCGGCCTGGACGTAGCTGGTCCGCAGCTCCAGCCGGTGCAGCCGCAGGTCCTCCCGGTCGAAGCGGAACTGCAGCTCGCGCCGGACGGTGAACAAGGAGACGCCGCCCGCCTGTTGGGGGCCGGAGACAGCCGGGCGAAGGGCGTACGTGAAGGTGTGGTCCGACACCACCTCCAGGGTGTCGGACCCCTCCTCCGAGTAGGCCAGGGTGCCCTGGACCCGAATGCCGGGGTCGGCCAGTGCCACCTTCGCCGGGTCGAACCGCACCAGCCAGCCGGCCGCGGCGTGCCGCCCGTCGTCGTCCGGTCGGCTCATGCTCCGGTCGAACTGACTCACCTGGTCCGGGTCGAGCAGGAGCTTCACCGGCCGGGTGGCGCCGCGGGTGAGGACATCGGGGTCGAGGGAGGACGCGACCAGGTAGTCCTTGACCGTGGTCAGGGCCGTGATCACCTGACTGTCCGAGAAGTTGTCCGTCCGCCGGACCATCGGGAAGTTGATGCCTGAGGCACCTGTCCGGAACTGTGCGGCGGGGCTGGTGGCGAAGAGACCGGCGGCCGTTCCGCCGGGCACGGCGCCTCGGGGTGCCAGAGGTATGACGGTCGAGCGAAGTGCCTCGGCCCGTCGGCCGACGGGCGCCTGGTACGGATGCCGGAAGCCTATGTAGACGGCCGCGGCGAAGGCCAGGGCTATCAGGACGACGAGGGCCAGGACGGCCCGGGAGCCGGTGCGCAGGCGCCGGGCGGGGAGGCTGCGTACGGCGCGGGCGTGCTCGCCCATGCGTTCCTGGGCGGAGAATTCCTGGAGCCGGGCAGCACGGACGAACGACTCGTCGAAGACGACGGATCGGTACTCGTCCTCGCCGCCACCGGCTGCGTTCCCGGATGCTCCTTCTGGCGGTTCTTCACGGCCTGCCATGACTTCTCCCGACTCCACGTCACCGGCCGAGGCCGACACGCTACGCTCTGCTTCGGCCGATAGGCCTCGGGCAGGGCCTGTCCGTCACGAGTTCGCCTGTGCGGACGAGTGAGAAGCCCCCTCCGGGGGGAGGGGTCACACCTTCAGAGTAGGTCGATTGCCAAGAAGGTAAACGCCCTGGCGGGTGAGAACTCGGGCCGGGTTCTCATGCGCCGGGGCGGCTTCGCTTCAGGGCGTGCGCGGCACCATGGAGACCGCAGGCCGGGAATATCCGGAGGGGGCGGACGGGGCGGCATCGACACCCGGTGCGCTGTCCACGCCGGTCGAGGCGGGCGGCGGCACCTGGTCCTGCCGGTTGGCGGAGGCGCCCCGGTAGACCGCGCTGAAGGCCAGCGCGACCATGCCGATACCCATCAGCAGCGCGAGCAGCCAGGCCACCGGCCGGTGCCAGCGTGCGCCACCCCGGTAGGGGCGCAGGGCGCCTCCGTGGCGCCCGTAGGGGCCGTTGTCGTCGTCGCCCAGCCCATCGGGGTCCATCGGGTCGCCGTAGGGGCTTCCGCGGCCGTAGTCGCCGCCCGGGCCGTACCCATCGTCGAAGAACTCGTCGTCGCTGGGGCCGCCGCCTGCGCGGGCTCGGGCCGCCTCGGCCTCGGCACGCGCCTCGGCAGCGGCCAACAGCCGCTCCACCGCGGTGGGTTCATGGTACCCGGCGGCCCGGACGAAGTCCTCGTCGAACACCACGGAGGCGAAGTCCTCGTCCGCGCCCCCGCGGTCGTCGTCGGGCTCCCAGCCGTCCGGAAACGGCCTGCCCCCCACGTCGTCCGGCACAGCTTCAGCGTAGCCCCGGCCGGTCGTTTTAGGCAGGGAGAGCGCAAAATCGCCGGGTCCGGAGATCACCGAACGTGACCGTCACCGGTCACGATGTACTTCGTCGAGGTCAGCTCCGGCAGCCCCATCGGGCCCCTGGCATGCAGCTTCTGCGTGGAGATCCCGATTTCCGCACCGAACCCGAACTGCCCGCCGTCGGTGAACCGGGTGGACGCATTTACGGCGACCGTCGTGGAATCCACCAGTTGGGTGAACCGGCGGGCAGCGGCCTGCGAGGTGGTGACGATCGCCTCGGTGTGACCCGAGGACCAGAGCCGGATGTGCGCCACCGCAGCGTCCAGCGATTCGACGACGGCTGCCGCGATGTCGTACGAGAGGTACTCGGTCTCCCAGTCCTCGGGTGTCGCCGCCACGACGGTGGCCTTGGACCCGTCGGCGTACTCCAGCACCCGCTCGTCACCGTGGACCGTCACCCCTGCGTCGGCCAGCGCGTCCAGGGCCCGGGGCAGGAACTCCGCGGCGATGTCCTTGTGGACCAGCAGTGTCTCGGCGGAGTTGCAGACGCTCGGGCGCTGGGCCTTGGAGTTGATCAGGATGTCGACGGCCATGTCGAGGTCGGTCCGAGCGTCCACGTACACGTGGCAGTTACCGGTTCCGGTCTCGATGACCGGAACCGTCGATTCCTCCACGACCGTACGGATCAGCGAGGCGCCGCCGCGCGGGATCAGTACGTCGACGAGACCACGGGCCCGCATCAGTTCACGTACCGAGTCGCGGCTCTCGCCCGGCACCAGCTGCACCGCGTCGGCCGGCAGCCCGGACCCTCCGACCGCGTCGCGCAGCACCCGGACGAGGGCGGTGTTGGAGGCGTACGCGGACGACGAGCCGCGCAGCAGGACGGCGTTGCCGGACTTCAGGCAGAGCGCCGCGGCGTCCACCGTCACATTGGGCCGGGCCTCGTAAATGATCCCGACGACGCCGAGCGGCACCCGGACCTGGCGCAGGTCGATGCCGTTGGGCAGGGTCGAGCCGCGCACCACTTCGCCGACCGGGTCGGGCAGGGCCGCCACGTGCCGCACATCGGCGGCGATGGCCCGGATCCGCTCGGGGGTGAGGGTGAGCCGGTCGACGATCGACTCGCTGGTGCCGGCCTCGCGGGCGCGGGCGACGTCCTCGGCGTTGGCCTCGACGATCTCACTCGTCCGCACTTCCAGCGCGTCCGCGATCGCCAGCAGTGCGTCGTCCTTGGCCGCACGCGGCAGTGGCGCGATGTCGGCGGCGGCAGAGCGTGCCCGGTAGGCGGCCTGGGCGACCGGGGACATGTTGTCGTACGGCGAAAGCGTGGTCATGCCCGCAGGGTAGTGCGCACACTGCGGGCATCCCGCACGTATCCCGTGATGCGAGACAACCGTCCCAGGACGGGCCGGTTCAGTACGGGTGGACGCCGACCGGTGCAGCCGGCGGCGGCCCGTATCCCTCGGCGATCCGCTGGTGGTACGTCTCCCGGTCGATGACCTCCAGGCCGACGATCTCCCAGGGCGGCAGTTTGGCGCTGGAGCGGTGCTCGCCCCACAGCCGCAGCGCGACCGCCGCCGCGTCGTGCAGATCGCGGGCCTCCTCCCAGTAGCGGATCTCCGCGTGGTCGTTGGCGTACCGACTGGTCAGCAGGAAGGGGTGGTCATGCGCGAGCTGTTCCAGACCGCGTCTGACCTCCCTCAGCGGCGTCTCGGTGCCCGAGACGCTGAGCGTGATGTGCCACAGTTTCGACTGGGTGCGTTCCTCCTTCACCCCCACCGGCTCGGGGCCGGTGGTTCGGTCGGTGGCCCCGTCGACGGTTCTGTCCGCGGACCGGTTCCCGTCGAAGCCGGCATCTGCTCCGACGCTGGTCAGGGTGCGGCCACCCGTTCCTCCGGGCGGTGCCCCCGGGCGCGCTCGTCTCACCGGCGGCCTCCTGTGAATGCGTTGCTGTGCTGTACCCCGCTGTGTCCCCGTTACAAAGTTGACCAGTCCAGGGCCGGGCGTGGGGCGGTTTTCGTGAAGGTCTCCGCCGGAAGTCCGGACTTTCAGCCGATTCAGGGGGCCGGTCAGTGGTGCAGGAGAACCAGATCGTCCCTGTGTACGACCTCGCGCTCGTACGCCGGTCCGAGCTCGCGTGCCAGGTCACGGGTGGAGCGCCCGAGCAGCTGCGGAATTTCCTTGGCGTCGAAGTTGACGAGTCCGCGGGCCACGGGGCGGCCGCGCAGGTCGCGCAGCTCCACCGGGTCCCCCGCGGTGAACTCGCCGTCGACCGCGGCGATTCCGGCCGGCAGGAGCGAGCTGTGGCGCTCGACGACGGCCCGTACGGCCCCGTCGTCCAGGGTCAGCCATCCTTGCGGGGTGGAGGCGTGCGCCAGCCAGAGCAACCGGTCGGCCGAGCGGCGTCCGGTGCGGTGGAAGTACGTACCGGTGTCGCGGCCCGCGAGGGCGTCGGCGGCGCGGCTCGCGGAGGTCAGCACGACCGGCACCCCGGCGGCCGTGGCGATCCGGGCGGCTTCGACCTTGGTGACCATGCCGCCGGTGCCGACGCCCGCCTTTCCGGCGCTGCCGATGGTGACGCCCGCCAGGTCGGCGGGGCCCGTCACCTCGGCGATGCGTGTGGTGCCGGGGGTGCTGGGGTCGCCGTCGTAGAGACCGTCGACGTCGGAGAGGAGAACCAGCAGGTCGGCGCGGACGAGGTGGGCGACGAGCGCGGCGAGCCGGTCGTTGTCGCCGAACCGGATCTCGTCGGTGGCCACGGTGTCGTTCTCGTTGACGATCGGGAGCGCACCCATGTCCAGAAGCTGGTCCAGGGTGCGGTAGGCGTTGCGGTAGTGGGCGCGGCGGCTGGTGTCGTTGCTGGTCAGCAGCACCTGGCCGACGCGTACGCCGTACCGCGCGAAGGAGGCGGTGTAGCGGGCGACGAGCAGCCCCTGGCCCACGCTGGCCGCGGCCTGCTGCCTGGCGAGGTCCTTGGGCCGGCGCACCAGGCCGAGCGGTGCGAGTCCGGCCGCGATGGCACCGGAGGAGACGAGGACGATCTCCTTCTCCCCGCCGCTCCTGACCTTGGCGAGCACGTCGACGAGTGCGTCGACCCGGTCGGCGTCGAGGCCCCCGGCCGCGGTGGTGAGGGACGAGGAACCGACCTTGATCACGATCCTGTGCGCTTCGGTCACGCCCTGCCTTGCCCCTGCCACGTGCACGTTCCTGCCCTCGTCGTCTTCATCGGCTGCGTCTGCCTGGCCGTCAGGGTACGCGAGTGGGGTGGATCGCCGGACCGAACAGACGCTCCCGATAATCGGATTCCCGTTTTCCGTCTTCCGGTCGCGAAGTAATGACCGCACAGCCGATGAGTGGCGCGACAACGAAAGTCACATCAAATTATTCACATATTGCGTACCGCTGTAGACGGTCCCCACCATTGTGCGTCAATCCAATTGACCCTCGGGACATCTCATTCATCGCGGCCATGGGCGGCGACAATTCCCGTTTAATTGACCGTTGCCAATCCCGTCCGCCTCAAGCGCCGGAACAAGGATGTGATCGCATGCGGCAGCTCTCCTTCCCAGGGGCCTGGGTGCATGAGCCCAAGCTCTTCCCGGACAGTCGCGGCAGCTTCCACGAGTGGTTCAAGAGATCCGACCTCAACGATGCCGCCGGACACGGTCTGCAGCTGGCGCAGGCCAACTTCTCGATCTCCAGCCGGGGAACCCTGCGCGGCATCCACTTCGCCGATGTGCCGCCGAGCCAGGCCAAGTACGTCACATGTGTACGGGGCGTGGTGCTCGACGTCATCGTGGACATCCGGGTCGGTTCGCCCACGTACAAGCAGTGGGAAGCCGTACGCCTCGATGACGTGGTTCATCACGCCGTCTACGTCGCCGAGGGGCTCGGCCACTCCTTCATGGCGCTGACCGACGACACGGCGGTCGTCTACCTCTGTTCCGAGGGCTACGCGCCCGGTCGTGAACGCGGCATCAATCCGCTCGACCCCGAGCTGGGCATCACATGGCCCGAGGGCGTCACGCCCCTGCTCTCCGACAAGGATGCCGCCGCACCCTCGCTGGCCGAGGCCGAGGAGCAGGGATTGCTGCCGTCGTACGACGCCTGTCAGGCGTACTACGCGGAGCTGCGCGCCCGAGGCTGAACCGACCGGGACAGCGCGGGAAGTGCGGTCGCCCCCGAGCGCGAGTCAGCGGAGCTCACAGGCCGAGGTCACTGCTGCGCGCTGCGCCGTTCCGCTGCGAGCAGGTCCGGAAACGCTTCTTCCAGCGCCGTCCGCCAGTCACGGATCGGCCCCATTCCGGCAGCCGCCCAGCGGTCGTGGCCGAGCACACTGAAGGCGGGTCGGGGAGCGGGCCGGACGAAGGCGTCGCTGGTGGTGGGGCGGACGCGCGCCGGGTCGGCCCCGAGCAGCCGGAAGATCTCCCGGGTGAAGCCGAACCAGCTCGTCTCCCCGCCGCTGGTGCCGTGGTAGATGCCCGCGGGGGCGGTGCCGGCCAGCGCGGCCTGTCCGAGCCGGACGAGCCGGTCGGCCAGATCGGCAGTCCACGTGGGCTGCCCGCGCTGGTCGTCGACCACGTCGAGGATGTCCTTGACGCCCTCGAGTTTGATCATCGTACGCACGAAGTTGGGTCCGCCCGCCCCGTACAGCCAGGCGGTACGGACCACGTACCCGGTGTCCGGAAGGGTGTCCGACACCGCGCGTTCCCCGGCCAGTTTGGTCCGACCGTAGGCGCTGCGCGGCCCGGCGGCGGCGTCCTCCGGGTACGGCTTCTCGGCGTCCCCGGCAAAGACATAGTCGGTGGAGACGTGAAGGAGCACGGCGCCTTGCTCACGGCAGGCCGCGGCGAGGGTCTCGGGGCCCGTGCCGTTGACCCGCAGTGCCGCCTCCTCCTGGGACTCGGCGTCGTCGACGGCTGTCCAGGCGGCGCAGTTCACCACGAGGGCCGGGCGGTGGAAATCGAAGGCCGCATGCACCGAGGCGGGGTCCGCGATGTCGAGGGCCACGCGGTTCGCGGCGACCGCGGTGACAGACTCGCCTGCGAGCCGGGCCAGGACGTCCCGGCCGAGCATCCCGGCAGCTCCGGTGACCAGCCAGACGGGGCTCACAGCGCGGCCCTCTCCTTCAGCGGCTCCCACCAGGGCCGGTTGTCCCGGTACCACTGCACGGTCTCGGCAAGACCGGTACGGAAGTCTTTGCGGGGCTCGTAGCCGAGCTCCGTGCGGATCTTCGTGCAATCGACGGAGTAGCGGCGGTCATGGCCCTTGCGGTCCTCCACCTGGATGACACCGGTCTCCCAGTCGGCGCCACAGGCGTCCAGTAGCAGGGCGGTGAGCTCCTTGTTGGAGAGCTCGGTGCCGCCGCCGATGTTGTAGACCTCTCCGGCGCGGCCCTTCGTGCGGACCAGTTCGATGCCCTGCACATGATCGTCGATGTGCAGCCAGTCGCGGACGTTGGCACCGTCGCCGTACAGCGGGACCGGCTTGCCGTCCAGCAGGTTCGTGACGAACAGCGGGATGACCTTCTCGGGGAAGTGGTGGTGCCCGTAGTTGTTGGAGCAGCGGGTCACGCGCACGTCGAGTCGGTGGGTGCGGTGGTACGAGAGGGCGATCAGGTCGCTGGACGCCTTGGCCGCGGAGTACGGCGAGTTGGGTACCAGCGGGTCGGTCTCGGGCCAGGAGCCCACGTCGATCGAGCCGTAGACCTCGTCGGTGGAGATGTGTACGAAGGTCTCGATGCCGGCCAGATGCGCGGCGTGGACCAGCGTGTGGGTGCCCACCACATTCGTACGGACGAACTCGGCGCCGCCGTCGATGGAGCGGTCCACGTGGGACTCGGCGGCGAAGTGCACCACCTGGTCGTGCTCAGCCATCAGTTCGGCGACCAGCTCCGCATCGCAGATGTCCCCCTGCACGAACGCGAAGCCGGGGTGGTCGCGGACCTCGTCGAGGTTGGCGGGGTTGCCCGCGTAGGTGAGCTTGTCGACCACCGTGACGGCGACATGTCCGGGCCCCTGCGGGCCGAGCACCGTACGGACGTAGTGCGAGCCGATGAAACCGGCCCCGCCGGTCACCAGGATGCGGGTGGTCATGAGGAGATCTGCACCTTGCTGTGGTCACCGAGCACGAGTCGGTGAGCGGACGGGGAACGGGGCGCGGGGGTCACTTCGACGTCATGGCCGATGAGCGACGCCTCGACGCGGCGGACACCGTCGATCGAGGCGCCCCGCAGGACGATGGAGTACTCGATCTCGCTGTCCTCGATCCGGCAGTCCTCCGAGACCGAGGTGAACGGACCGACATACGCGCCACTGATCACCGAACGGGCTCCGATGATCGCGGGACCCACGATCCGGCTGCCGCTCACCTTGGCGCCCGCCTCGATCCGGACCCGGCCGATGATCTCGCTCTCGCCGTCGACATCGGCGCCTTCGACCGAGGGCTCGACGGTCTCCAGCACCGTCCGGTTGACCTCCAGCATGTCGGTGACGTTGCCGGTGTCCTTCCAGTACCCGCGGATCGTGGTGGAACGGACGTCGCGCTGCTGGTCGATCAGCCACTGGATGGCGTGCGTGATCTCCAGTTCGCCCCGCCAGGAGGGTGCGATGGAGCGCACGGCCTCATGGATGACGGAGGTGAAGAGGTAGACGCCGACCAGCGCCAGATCGCTCTTCGGCTCCTTCGGTTTCTCCTCCAGCGCCGCCACCCGGCCGTCGCCGTCGAGTTCGGCGACACCGAAGGCGCTCGGGTCGGGCACCCGGGTCAGCAGGATCTGCGCATCGGGCCGGTCGACACGGAATTCCTCGACCAGACCGGCGATCCCGCCGACGATGAAGTTGTCACCGAGGTACATGACGAAGTCGTCGCCCCCCAGGAAGCGCTGGGCGATCAGCACCGCGTGCGCCAGCCCGAGCGGCTCGTCCTGCGGAATGTACGTGACCTCGATGCCGAACCGGGAACCGTCACCGACGGCCGCGCGAATCTCTGCGGCGGTGTCGCCCACAATGATGCCGACCTCGGTGATGCCCGCTTCCGCGATGGCTTCCAGGCCGTAGAACAGCACCGGCTTGTTCGCCACCGGTACCAGCTGTTTGGCAGAGGTGTGCGTAATGGGACGGAGCCGGGTGCCGGCCCCACCGGAAAGTACGAGAGCTTTCATTTTCCCTGCCCGATGGTGAGACTCCGGCCATGTCGCGGCCGCGACCTTCGGGGCGATTTTACTGAGATTCTTTGTCCGATCTGCCACGAATGGACCCACGGAATCGAGATGCGCCCGATTGACACCAGAAAACATTTTCCCGCATCGCACATTTCTTCCCCTGTGACAGATAATCGACACGACGGTGAAGGGGCCCGCAGGAATGCGGGCCCCTTCACCGTCGCTGTTCGTCACGAGTGGCGGAGCCTACGAGTGGCGGCGGAGCGGCGTTACGGGTGGTGATGGAGCCAGCCCTGCCACGCGGAGTCGATCATCTCGTCCACTCCGTACACAGCCGACCAGCCCAGCTCCGTCCGGATCCGGTCGGCCCCGGCGACGACGCGCGCCGGGTCGCCGGGACGGCGGGCCGTCACCTCCGGGGTGAGCTCGCCCCGGCCGGTCACCTTGAGGATCCGGTCGACCATCTCCTTCACGGAGCTGCCCTCACCGCGGCCGATATTGAGCGTGAGGTCGGTACCGCGCTCGGCCTCGTCGAGCCGGCGCGCAGCCGCAAGGTGCGCGGAGGCGATGTCCTCCACATGGATGTAGTCGCGGACGCACGTGCCGTCGGGCGTCTCATAGTCGTCGCCGAAGATCCTCGGGCCCTCACCGGCCTCCAGTCGCTCGAAGACCATCGGGATGAGATTGAACACCCCGGTGTCGGCGAGCTCGGGGGAGGCGGCACCCGCGACATTGAAGTAACGGAGCGAGGCGCAGCGCAGCCCGTGGGCCCGAGCGGCCGCATGGATCAGCCATTCGCCGACGAGCTTCGTCTCGCCGTACGGGCTCATCGGCAGGCACGGGGTGTCCTCCGTGACGAGTTCCACATCCGGCATGCCGTAGACGGCGGCCGAAGAGGAGAACACCAGCCGGTCGACGCCCGCCGCGACCATGCTCTCCAGAAGAGTCTCGAGCCCGGTCACGTTCTCCCGGTAGTAGTGGAGCGGCCGCTCGACGGACTCTCCCACCTGCTTCTTTGCCGCGACGTGCACCACACCTGTTACACCGTGGTCACGGATCGCCGCGTCGAGCTGCTGTCGGTCGAGTACGCTGCCGATCACCAGGGGCACCCCGGCGGGCACCTTCTCGGCGCTTCCCGTCGACAGGTCGTCGTACACGACGACCGACTGACCGCCCGCGAGCATCGCACGCACGACGTGCGCGCCGATGTATCCCGCCCCACCTGTAACCATCCAGGCCATTTGCGCGTCTCCTATGCAAGGTCAAACCATCGGCTTCACTCTACGTGTGGGAAAAATGGAGTCGAGCAAATAGAACAGATCAGTACTACCGTTCAATATGCCCCCTCGTGGGGAAGATGCCAGGACGAACACTGCCGGGTGACGTCCAGGCCAACGCAGGGCCACGGCGCGACGACGACGATCAATTAGGCTGTCCGGGTGCTCCGGGGCCGTCTCGCCGTCCGGCAGCAGGAATCGGTGCCGCCACATGGCCCCTCGACAGCTCTCTGGACGGGTGAAGGATGCCTCGACTGACACTCATCGTGCCTGCATACAATGTGCAGGGGTACATCCGGGAGTGCATCGACTCCGTACTCCAGCAGGACTTCACCGACTTCGAGGTCGTTGCTGTCGACGACTGCTCGCCGGACGGTTCAGGCGAGATCATGGACGAGTTCGCCCGTCGCGACTCCCGCGTGCGTGTCCTGCACCTCGCCGAGAATGTGGGCCTCGGCCGCGCCCGCAACGCCGGCATCGAACTGGCAACCGGTGACTACCTGCTGTTCCTGGACAGCGACGACACCCTTGCGCCCGGGTCCCTGAGCGCCATCGCGCGGCGGCTCGACGCGACGGACGACCCCGACGTCCTGATCTTCGACTACACGCGCGCCTACTGGGACGGCCGGCTCTTCCCGAACCAGCGCGCCGACCTGCTCACCGAGACCGGCCCCGCGGTCTTCTCGTTGGCGGACCGGCCGGAGCTGCTGGACCTGTTGCAGATCGTATGGAACAAGGCATACCGGCGCGATTTCGTCACCCAGCACGGCTTCCAGTTCCCGCCCGGTTATTACGAGGACGCCCCCTGGACGTACTCGACGCTGATAACAGCGGACCGGATGGCGGTGCTCGACCGCACGTGCGTCCTCTACCGGCAGCGCCGCGAGGGCGGCAACATCCTCCGTACGGTCAGCCGCAAGCACTTCGATGTGTTCGACCAGTACGACCGCGTTTTTTCCTATCTGGACGCGCGCCCCGAGCTCGACCAGTGGCGGCCGGCGCTCTTCCGGAAAATGACCGACCACTATCTGACCATCATGGAAAAGCCGGGCCGGCTGCCGCGGAACGCACGGTCCGAGTTCTTCCACCGCGCGTCCGCGGACTACAAGCGCAGGCTGCCGGACGGCTTCGTACGCCCCCCCGGCGGCCGCGGCCACAAATACGCGCTGCTCGGCATGGGCTCCTATCCGACACTGGCTGCCGCCACCCGGGCCCGTCGGCTGCGCAACCGGTCCCGCCTGCGCAACCGCGAGCGCGTCGGCCGTGCCAAGCGCGCCGCCATGGGGATGTTCTACCAGTCCCAGCTGAGGATGGGACTGGACGACAATCTGGCCGTGTTCTCCGCCTACTGGAGCCGCGGCTACTCCTGCAACCCCGCGGCCATCGACGCCGAACTGGCCCGGCTGGCCCCGCACATCCGCCGGGTCTGGGCGGTCAGGGCCGACCAGGTCGGCCGCGTGCCCAAGGGTGTCGACGTGGTGGTCGTGGGCTCCCGTTCGTACTGGACGGCGGTGGCGCGCGCCAAATACCTGGTCAACAACGTGAACTTCGCCAACGCGGTGGTCAAGCGCGAGGGCCAGATCCATCTGCAGACCCATCACGGCACCCCATTGAAGATCATGGGGCTCGATCAGATGAACTTCCCGGCGTCCACGAACATGGACTTCGAGGACCTGCTCAAGCGCTGCGACCGCTGGGACTACAGTCTCTCCGCCAACCGGTTCTCGACCACGGTGTGGGAGCGGGTGTACCCGTGCCGGTACACCTCCCTGGAGACCGGTTATCCGCGTAATGACGTCCTGGTCAACGCCACCGCCTCGGATGTGGCCCGGGCCCGCCGCGAGCTCGGGCTGAAGGACGGCGCCAGGGTCTTCCTGTACATGCCGACCCATCGCGAGTACCAGAAGGACTTCACCCCGCGGCTCGACCTGCCTCGGCTGGCCGATGAACTGGGCGAGGACGTCACCCTCCTGGTGCGCGGCCACTACTTCTACAAGCCGAACGGCCGGCTGGCCGAGCTCCAGACCAGCGGCCGCATCATCGATGTCTCGGCGCACCAGCGCGTCGAGGACCTCTACCTGGCCTCGGACGCCCTGATCACCGACTACTCGTCAGCGATGTTCGACTATGCGAATCTTGACCGGCCGATCGTAATTTTCGCCGACGACTGGGACACCTACAAGGTGGTCCGCGGTACGTACTTCGATCTGATGGCCGAGCCCCCCGGCGCCGTTGCGACCAGCCAGGCGCAGCTCACCGAGACGCTCCGGTCCGACGAGTGGCGCAGCGAGAGCGCCGCCGCCCTCCGCAGCGCGTTCCGCGATCGCTTCTGCGACTACGACGACGGACACGCGTCGGAGCGTGTCGTCCGCAAAGTCTTCCTGGGCGAGGAAAAACTCCTTCCCGTCGTGCCGCTCGCCGACCGCAAGCCGGTACCCACCCCAGTCCAGGCGCTCGAACCGGTCGAGCGGGTCTGACCCGAAAGGAATCCTGAAAAGACATGGCCCCTCGGCTCAGTGTCATCGTCCCCATCTACAACGTGGAGCGCTATCTCCCGGCCTGCCTCGCCTCGCTGGCGTCGCAGACGCTGCGTGAGATCGAAGTCCTGATGGTGGACGACGGGTCCCCGGACAACTCCGCGGCGATAGCCGCCGAATACGCGGCCCGCGACCCTCGGTTCACCCTCATACGCAAGGAGAACGGCGGTCTCGGCGCGGCCCGCAACACGGGTATCGCGCACATATCGCCCCACGCGGAGTTCCTGACCTTCGTCGACAGCGACGACATCATCCCGCCGGACGCCTACCGGATGATGACCGCGAGCCTCGACGAAAGCGGCTCCGACTTCGCCACCGGGAACGTCTTCCACCTCAAGGGCGAGAAGTCCTGGCAGGTGCCGCTGCTCAAGATGCTGGCGGGCGAGGCCCGCAAGCGGACGCACATCTCGAAGAACCCCAAGCTCGTCGCCGACCGCATCGCCTGCAACAAGGTGTTCCGGCGCACCTTCTGGGAGAAGCACGGGTTCGCCTTCCCCGAGGGCATCCTGCACGAGGACATCCCCGTCGTCCTGCCGGCCCATTACCAGGCCGAAGCGGTCGACATCATCGGTGAGCCGACCTACTTCTGGCGGCTGCGCGAGGGCGAGTCCGCCCCGTCGATCACCCAACGCCGCCGGGAGCCCCAGGCGATCAGGGACCGGGTCACCGCGGTGAGCCTGGTCAGCGACTTCCTCTCCCAGCAGCAGGGCCCCGAGTTCGCCGAGTACAAGCGGCAGTACGACGACCGCGTACTCCGTGACGACCTGCGGCTGTTCCTGCGGGTGCTGCCCGACGCGACCGCAGAGTTCCACGAGGCGTTCCTCGAGGCCGCCAACCGCTACCTCGACACGATCGACCCGCAGATCGTCATGGCCCTGCCCGCGGACCTGCGGGTGCAGTGGCTCCTCGTGCGTAAGCACGCCATGCCTGAGCTGATCGCGCTGCTGGCCTCGCAGCGCCGCAAGGAGCCCGTCGAGGTCTCCGGCGGCTTCCGCAAGTACGCGAGCTTCGCACCGCTGGAGTCGAGCTCCGTCGAGCTGCCCAAGTCCGCGCTGCGTATCGACCGGGACCTGGACCTGCGCGCGCCGCTGCGCTCGGTCGAGTGGAAGGACGGCCGGCTGGTACTGTCCGGCGACGCCTGGATCGACAAGATCGACATGTCGTCGAAGCGCAGCAGTATCAAGGTCGTCCAGCTCAAGCGGGACAACTCGCGGCGCCGGCTGTTCCTGCCCGCGAAGAACGTCCACCGCCCCGAGTGCACCACCGGCTCCGGCCAGAAGCGCTACAACTACGACTGGGCCGGCTGGGAGCTCGAACTCGACCCCGCCAAGTTCCGTAAGGGCGGCACCTGGCAGGAGGGTCTGTGGCACGTCGGCATCAACGTCTACTCCTCGGGCCTGGTGCGGCGCAGCGGTGTGTGGGCGCGCGGCGGGTCTGCGGCCAACTTCCCGCCGTACCAGTGGCTCGACAAGGACTTCCGGCTGCTGCCCAGCGTCGAGCGCAGCGCGCTCAAGCTCCGCATCGAGAAGGTCCTCGCCCTCGTCACCGACCGCCGGCTGGACGGCGACCAGCTGGAGATCCGGGGCGAGCTGCGGGTCACGCTGAAGCAGAGCGAGACGCTCGACCTGCGGCTGACCAACCCCAAGAGCGGTGAGATCAAGAAGTTCCCGGCAGCCGTGGAGCGGACCGGCGACACCGCCACGTTCCGCGTGCGCGTACCCGTCGCCGAGGTGGCCCTGCTCGCCACCGACGCGGTGGACGAGAAGGCCCGTCCCGAGCGCCGGCTGTGGAGCACGGCCCTGCTCGCCACGGACTCCGACGGCACGGAGCGCCAGTTCAGCAGCGTCGTCCGGGAGGGCCTGGCCGACCTCCGCCTCGACCTGCCGGAGAGCTTCGGCGACGAGGGCGCCCATCAGGAGCTGGCCCTGGTCTCGGGCCACAACGGCTATCTGAAGATCATCGGCCGGACGCGGCGTGTCGTGATCACCGACGTCGCCGAGCGCGACGGCCACATCGTCGTCAGTGGCCACACGAGCCCCCGGCTCGTCGGCGCCGATCTGGTCCTCAAGGCCCGAAACCGCTTCGACGAGCGAGTGACAGCCGTCCAGTGGGCCGCGGACGGGACCTTCACCACCTCCTTCGACCCGTCGGTCATGGGCGGCTCCGGCCAGGTTCCGCTCAAGGCGGGACGGTGGAACCTCTTCCTGAGGTCCGGACAGGAGGACGTCCCGGACGCGGCCTTCGTCATCGACCGGCTCGCCACCGCCCAGTTCCCGCTGCGCACCGAACTGGGCGGCCGCCGCTACTGGTTCGAGCACCGCTGGGGCGACTTCCCGCAGCTCAACTGCCGTTCCGAGCTGAGCGACATGGAGCTCGGCCCGTACCGGCAGCTGCAGTTGCGCCGCGAGGTGTACGAGCCCGGCCGCGAGAAGCCGCTGCTCGACCAGGTCTTCTACCTGAGCTACAACGGCAAGCAGTACTCCGACAGCCCCCGTGCCATCCACGAGGAGCTGCTGCGCCGCGGCAGTGACCTCAAGCACCTGTGGGCCGTCCGCGACGGGCAGGTCGTCCTGCCACCGGCCACGGAGAAGGTCCGCATGTGGGGCCGCGAGTGGTTCGAGGCCCTGTCCAGGTCCCGGTACATCGTCACGAACGGGCACCTGCCCGAGTGGGTGGTGCGCCGCCCCGGCCAGGTGATCGTGCAGACCTGGCACGGCACGATGCTGAAGAAGATCGGCCATGACATCGAGACGCTCTACTTCGACCGCGAGTACCAGAACCGGCTGGCGCTCGAGGCGAACAACTGGAGCCTGCTCGTCTCGTCCAACCGGTTCAGCACGCCCATCCTGAAGCGCGCCTTCTCGTACAACGGCGAAATCCTCGAGGCCGGCTACCCGCGCAACGACTATCTCTACTCCCCCGACCGGGAGAAGATCGTCGAGCGGGTCAAGGAGAAGCTCGGTCTGCCCGCCGGAAAGAAGGTCGTCCTCTACGCGCCGACCTGGCGCGACGACCAGTCGCACAGCGCCGGCCAGTACCTGTTCGATCTGCGACTGGACCTGGACGACGCGCGCCGCCGTCTCGGGGACGACCACGTCCTGCTGATCCGCCGCCACTCCAACGTGGTCGACGCCGTGCCGGGGGCCGGGAACGGCTTCGTCTGGGACGTCTCCGAGTACCCGGACATCGCCGATCTGTATCTGGCCTCCGACATCATGATCACCGACTACTCGTCCGTGATGTTCGACTACGCCCACCTCAAGCGGCCGATGCTCTTCTTCACGTACGACCTGGAGCACTACCGCGACACCCTGCGCGGGTTCTACTTCGACTTCGAGGAGGACTCCCCCGGCCCGCTGGTCCGCACCTCGACCGAACTGATCGACTCGATCCGGGACATCGACACTGTCTGGCCCCGGTACAGCGAGCGCTTCGACCGCTTCCACCACCTGTTCTGCGACCTGGACGACGGCTCGGCGTCCCAGCGGGTCATCGACCACATGCTGCAGCAGGCCACCGAGCTCGCCGACAAGGAGTAACCGCGCGCGAAGCGAGGAACGAGAGAAGGGGGCGGGCCCCGGGGGGAATCCCCGGGGCCCGCCCCTTTGCCGTGTCCGACCGCTACGGCAGTACGTCCACCGTCTTGAAGGCGAGCTGCGAACGCGTCGTGAAATACGGTCTGATCTCGATCCCGGCCACCGGGCGCGGCTCGGGCTTGGCACCGTGCAGCGTACGGTTCACCCGGCGGCTCAGCTTGGCCAGCAGCGTGGCCTTCGGCTCGGGCACCTGGATCACCGGCCGGGGAAAGGTGAACACCCCAATCGGCTCCAGTACATCGGTGGCCAGCTTGCCGACCTCGGTGCGTTCGGCGCCTTCCGCGGGCCGCAGCCACATGTCCCAGATCAGCTCCGGGCCGTCGTGCTCGGCGACCAGCAGATCACAGTCGATCCGCGCGGTGATCCGAGTGCCTTCCACGGCCACCACCGGGAAGGACAGCACCCGCTTCTTGTTCCTGCGGTGCACAGCTTCCAGCACGGCGCCACGGCCGAGCTCACCGCCCCAGTAGCCTGCCTCGACCTCGACGGTCTCGGTGGAGACCATCAGGGTGTCGACCTCCACATGGGAGTCGCGCACCACGCTGCGGATCCGAAGGCGGTCGTTCCCGCCCCGGTGCGGCAGGAGCAGCTCCATGGCGGGGGCGCCGTTCTCACGCGGCAACGGCACATTGAGCAGATCTCTCACGTCCACGCCGTAACCATCCGTGCGGAGCGGGACCTCGTGGCCCACAGCCGTACGGATGGACAGCTCCCAGGTCCCGGTCGGAAGTCCGCCGCGCCACGGGATCACCGTGGCGCCCCCGGGCGTCAGGGCAAAACTTTCCTCCTGGTCCAGCTTCCCGACCCGGTTGCAGACCACATCGGCCTGGTGCACGCCCTCGGGCAGCGCACCGACCTCGATGTGGACCGAGCCCTCGGCGTCCACCCGCGCGGTGGCGTGCGTGGGCAGCGCCCGGCGGGCGAACGCCTCGTGCAGGATCGCCTCGAAGCGCTCGCAGCTGGCTGCCTCGTGGAAGCGCACGGCGTTACGTACCGCGGCCTCACCCATCCGCCGACGGCGCCCGTCGTCCTCGGCCAGTTCGAGGATGGCCTCGGCCATGGCGCCCGTGTCGCCGCCCGGGACGATGAGGCCGTCCTCGCCCTGCGTGATGATGTTGCGGGGTCCGTGGTCGGCATCGGTGCTGACGACGGGCAGTCCCGCGGCCATCGCCTCGACGATCACGTTCCCGAATGCCTCGCGCTTCGACGGGAGGACGAAGATCGAGCCCTTGCTGAACTCAGGGGAAACCGGGGCGGCCGGGCCCATCAGCGTCACCGCGTTATGGAGGCCCAGACCCTCGATCTGCTTGCGCAGATTGGCTTTCTCGGTGCCGCCCCCGTAGATGCGCAGCCGCCAGTCGGGACGCTTGCGCACCACGGTGGCGAAGGCGTCCACGACCGCCGCGAAGTTCTTGTTCTCCTTGAGGAGACCCGCGGCAATGATGACCTTATTGGTGCTCTTGGACTGCACTGGGGCGGCGGGCACACAGTTCGGCATGACCGCCAGCCGGTTGCGTACGCCGGGCACCTGCTTGCCGATGCTCTCAACCTCTTCGGGCGTGAGAGCGGTGAGCGCGTCCAGCGAGTGATACGCCTCGAACAGCCGGCCTTGGTAGTACTCCGCATAGATCGAGGGCATGGAGTGCTCCTGTGCGACCCGCAGATAGTCACCCTCGGCGTACGAGAGCATGATCGTGTTCCGCGGGCTGGAGCTCACCACGACATCCGCGTCGGTGGTGGCGAGGAATTCCAGGAGCCGCAGCTCGGCGAGCCGGCTGACCACGGGCTTCTTCTCCGCCGGGTCGACCGGATAGACCTTCGGGAACACCTCGACCAGCGGGTTGTCCAGGTCGGACACCGGGGAGTGCTTGCGCAGGTCGGTGAGGACGCGCACGGACACCCTGGGATCGAGCGGGAAGTAGGACTCGTCCCGCACCTTGCGCAGGGCGACGATCTCGACCTGGTGCCGTGCAGCGAGTGCGCCCGCGAGGTTCTGCGTGGCGCTCACAACCCCGCCCATGTGGCACAGGTCTCGTACCAGAAAAGAAATCTTCACTAGCGTCTTTCGACTGGGCCGCGAGTCGCGGCGATCCCCGGGCGGCGTCGTGCGCGTCTCCGCGCTCCCACGCGCCCCTGGTTGAGGACGCACCCGCGCATCCCTCGCCTGGCATGACATGCGGAAGCATCACAGGGTTGCACCCCATGCAAATCTTTACTCAGTATTTCCGTACAGCGCGGCGATCATACAGTCACATCTTCCCGGTGAGCAGCATGAATCACCCGGAGGCCGAGCCCCTGCGGGAGCAGTCGGAACGGCCGATCCCGGCCACCTGGTCAAGGGCCGGGATCGGGGACGTACAGAAGCGGGACGGGGCTCCGGGCTCCGGGCTCCGGGCTCCGGGGGTCTTCTATCCGAACGGGTCGAACTCCTCGTACGCCTTGCCCACCTCGTCGCGCTCCGCCTCGCGGTCGCGGCGGCGCTGAGCAGCCGGACGCGGGGCTTCGAGACGGTGGTCCTCGCCACGCCGGCCGAGCATCTCCGCGCCCGCCGCCATGGTCGGCTCCCAGTCGAAGACGACCGCGTTGTCCTCGGCACCGATGGCCACACCGTCGCCCGCACGGGCACCGGCCTTCATCAGCTCGTCCTCGACACCGAGACGGTTGAGCCGGTCCGCGAGATAGCCGACGGCCTCGTCATTGTTGAAGTCGGTCTGGCGCACCCAGCGCTCCGGCTTCTCGCCGCGCACCCGGTAGATGCCATCCTCCTCCAGCGTGACGGTGAAGCCCGCGTCGTCCACGGCCTTCGGGCGGATGACGATGCGGGTCGCCTCCTCCACGGGCTTGGCGGCACGCGCCTCGGCGATCACACCGGCGAGCGCGTAGGAGAGCTCCTTGAGGCCGGTACGGGCGACGGCGGACACCTCGAAGACGCGGTAGCCGCGCTCCTCCAGTTCCGGTCGGATCATGTCGGCGAGGTCCTGGCCGTCCGGGATGTCGATCTTGTTGAGAACGACGATCCGGGGCCGCTCGTCGAGACCGCCGTACTGCTTCAGCTCCTCCTCGATCATGTCGAGGTCGGAGACCGGGTCTCGGTCGGACTCCAGAGTCGCCGTGTCCAGCACGTGCACGAGGACCGCGCAGCGCTCGACGTGCCGCAGGAACTCCAGACCGAGGCCCTTGCCCTGGCTGGCACCCGGGATCAGGCCCGGGACGTCGGCGATGGTGTAGACGGTGCTGCCCGCGGTGACCACGCCCAGGTTCGGGACGAGCGTGGTGAACGGGTAGTCGGCGATCTTCGGCTTGGCCGCGGACAGAACCGAGATCAGCGAGGACTTGCCGGCACTCGGGTAGCCCACCAGAGCCACGTCGGCGACGGTCTTGAGCTCCAGAACGATGTCCCGGGACTCGCCCGGCTCGCCGAGCAGCGCGAAGCCGGGGGCCTTGCGACGGGCGGAGGCGAGTGCCGCGTTGCCGAGGCCGCCGCGGCCGCCCTGGCCGGCCACGAACGTGGTGCCCTGACCGACCAGGTCGGCCAGCACGTTGCCGCTCCTGTCGAGCACGACCGTGCCGTCGGGAACCGGCAGGACGAGGTCCTGACCCTCCTTGCCGGAGCGGTTGTCGCCCGCGCCGGGCTGGCCGTTGGTGGCCTTGCGGTGCGGACTGTGGTGGTAGTCGAGGAGCGTGGTGATGTCCTGGTCGACGACCAGGGTCACATCGCCGCCACGGCCGCCGTTGCCGCCGTCCGGGCCGCCGAGCGGCTTGAACTTCTCACGGTGAACGGAGGCACAGCCGTGACCTCCGTTACCCGCGGCGACATGCAGCTCGACGCGGTCCACGAAGGTGGTCATGGTGGAAACCTCCAGTTACATACATGCAGAAATGTTTCAAGCTCATGCTGTCTCTCCTGGGAGAAACACGCGAAAGGCGGACCCGCTTCCCATACGGGAAGTGAGGTCCGCCTCCACAGAAACCGCTCGACGAGCGCCGAAATTACTCGGCGATCGGAACGATGTTCACGACCTTGCGGCCACGGTGGGTGCCGAACTCGACCGCACCAGCGGCGAGCGCGAACAGCGTGTCGTCGCCGCCACGGCCAACGCCCGTGCCCGGGTGGAAGTGGGTGCCGCGCTGGCGGACCAGGATCTCACCGGCGTTGACGGCCTGGCCGCCGAAGCGCTTGACGCCGAGCCGCTGAGCGTTGGAATCGCGCCCGTTCCGGGTGGACGATGCGCCCTTCTTGTGTGCCATCTCTCCTCAGTCCCTTACTTCGCAGCCGCGGGGATACCGGTGACCTTGATCGCCGTGTACTGCTGGCGGTGACCCTGGCGACGGCGGTAGCCGGTCTTGTTCTTGTAGCGAAGGATGTCGATCTTCGCACCCTTGTGGTGGTCCACGACCTCGGCCTGGACCTTGATCCCGGCCAGCACCCACGGGTCGCTGGTCACGGCGTCGCCGTCGACCACGAGCAGGGTCGAGAGCTCGACCGTGTCGCCAACCTGGGCAGTGGAAATCTTGTCAACCTCAACGATGTCACCGACAGCAACCTTGTGCTGGCGGCCACCGCTGCGCACGATGGCGTACACGCGGATCTCACTCTCGCTCGGAACGGAAACCCCTGATGCCAGCCGCTCACACGGGCCCGAAGACCCGTGACGATCCGGATTGGACGAGCGGCCTCTCCCGTACGAGCGGGAGGCCAGTGCTCAGAGGTGCGGCGAACAAACGCCGACGGTCAAGGCTACGGGGCCTTGGACAGCCGGTCAAACCGGGCCTCTCGTTCAGGCCTCGACGGCCTTCACGTATTCGGCGTAGGCATCCCGGATCCTGTCTGCGGACAGGTTCAGGTGCTCGAGGATCGTGTAGCGCCCGGGCCTGGTCCGGGGAGCGAATTCGACCACCGAGACGAACTCGTCCGCAGTGAAGCCGATCTCCTCGGCCAGCACGGGCAGGCCGTGGCTCCGCAGCGTCCGGGCCATCTGTACGGACTCCTCGCGGGCACCGCGCAGATGCATCGCGAACGCCGCACCCAGACCGCACTGCTCGCCATGGCTGGCGGCACGCTGCGGGAAGAGGAGATCGAAGGCGTGGTTGATCTCGTGGCAGGCGCCGGAAGCCGGACGGCTGTCGCCCGCGACCGACATCGAGATACCGGTCATCACCAGCCCCTCGGCCAGCACCTGCAGGAAGCTGTCGTCCCCGATGCCGCCGGGGTGGCGCAGCACCGCCTCACCGGCCTGGCGGGCCATCGCGGCAGCGAGGCCGTCGATGTCCTCGCCCTTGACCTGATGGGCCAGCTCCCAGTCCGCGACCGCGGAGATGTTGGACAGCGCGTCGCCGATCCCGGAGCGCACGAAACGAGCCGGGGCCTCACGGATGATGTCGAGGTCGATCAGGACCGCGATCGGGTTCGGGACTCCGTACGAGCCACGGCCCGCGTCGTTGTCCAGGGTGGCGACCGGCGAGCAGAGACCGTCGTGGGAGAGGTTCGTCGCCACCGCGACCAGCGGCAGCCCGATACGCGCCGCGGCGAACTTCGCACAGTCGATGATCTTGCCGCCGCCGAGACCGACCACGGCGTCGTACCGCCCGGACTTCATGGCCTCGGCGAGCCTGACCGCGTCCCCGAGGGAGCCGCCGCCCACCTCGAACCAGGAAGCGCTCGGCAGGCTCGGCGACAGCCGCTCGCGCAGCGCCTGACCGGACCCTGCGCTGATCGCCACCGCCAGCTTGCCCGAGCTGGAGATCCTCTGGTCCGCGAGGACGTTCGCGAGGTCGGCCAGGGCACCCGCACGGATATCGACGACGATCGGCGCCGGTATGAGGCGGGTCAGTACTGGCACGCGATCTTCCTGCCCTTGGCGAGGTCCTCGTGGTTGTCGATCTCGACCCACTGGATGTCGCCGATCGGGGCCACGTCGACCTTGAAGCCGCGGTTGACGAGCTCCTGGTAGCCGTCCTCGTAGTACAGGTCAGGGTCGCGTTCGAAGGTCGTCCGCAGCGCGTCCGCGAGCTCGTCGGCCGCGTCGCCCTCGATCAGGGTGACACCGATGTACTCGCCCGTTGCGTCCGCCGGGTCCATCAGCTTGGTGATCCGCTGGACACCCTTCTCGGCGTCCACGACGACCTTCATCTCCTCGTCGGCGAGCTGCTTCACCGTGTCGAGGGCAAGGATGATCTTCTTGCCGTCACCACGGGCGGCCAGCAGCGTCTTCTCGACGGAGACCGGGTGCACGGTGTCGCCGTTGGCGAGGATCACGCTCTGCTTGATCGAGTCGCGGCCGCACCAGAGGGAGTACGCGTTGTTCCACTCCTCGGCCTTGTCGTTGTCGATGAGCGTGATCGTGACGCCGTACTTCGCCTCAAGAGCCTCCTTGCGGGCGTACACGGCCTCCTTGCGGTAACCCACGATGATCGCGACCTCGGTCAGCCCCACCTCGGCGAAGTTGCCCAACGTCAGGTCGATGACGGTGAGGCTCTCCTCGTCGCCCTCGGGACCCACCGGCACCAGGGCCTTCGGAAGGGTGTCGGTGTACGGGCGCAGACGCCGTCCGGCACCGGCTGCGAGTATCAGGCCGATCATGAAGGTTCTCCTTGCTTCCTGGTTCTCGTGCTCTACGAGTTCGTTGTCCGGTCACGGCGCGTCCACCGACGCCCCGAGGACAGTTGCCTCGGTCACTTGAGCGAAGCCGCCCCGGCCGGGCCCGGATCCTCGCAGTCTCGGAGGACCGGGTCGGGTGCGGCGGGTGCGCCTGACGCACGCCGACCGGCCGGTGGGGCCGGTCCGGGTGCGTCGGCTGCTGCAGAGGCCGGGCCCGCCAGGCCCGGCCTCTGGAAAGCTGCGGCGACTACTGCTCCGCCGCCGTCTTCTTCGCTGCCGCCTTCTTGGCCGTCGTCTTCTTCGCGACGGTCTTCTTGGCAGCCGTCTTCTTCGCGACGGTCTTCTTGGCAGCCGTCTTCTTGGTGGCTGCCTTCTTGGCGGTCTTGCGGACCGTCTTCCTCGCCGGGGCCTCGGTCTCCGCGGTCTCCGCGACTTCCGGGGCAACGGCGGTGACGTCGGCCGGGGCCGGTTCGGCCTCGGGCTTCGGCTCGGTGGAGCCGGTCACCACGACGACCTCGGCGCCGTCCGCACCCGCGGGCGATCCCGCGGGGGCGGTGACCTTGCGGGTCACCCGGCGTCGGGCACGCGGCGGGGCGGCCGGAGCGGCCACCTCCTCCGGTGCTGCCTCCGGCTGCGGCACCTCGGCCACCGGGGCCTCGGCCACCACGTCCGCGACGGACAGCGGCGCTTCGACCGGCGCGACCTGCTCGGCCGGGGCCGGCGATCCCGCCGGAGCAGTCGCCTTACGGGTCGCCCGGCGGCGCGTACGGCCCTGCGGCGCCTCGGCCACGGGGGCCTCGACAGCCACCGGGACCTCGACGGCCGGCTCGGGCTCGACGACCGGCTCCGGCTCCACGCCTGCAGCGGGCGCCGGTGCGGACTTCGGGGCGCCGGCCGGGGCCGATGCCTTACGGGTCGCACGCCGACGGCCACGGCCACGCGAGGCAGCCGCCTCGGCCTCGGCCGCGCTGCTGTACAGCTCCTCGTCCGGTACGAACTCCGGCTCGGGGAGCGCCACCGGAGCGGCGACCTCGGCAGCCACCTCGGCCTCGGTCTCCACCTCGGCCTCTACGTGCTCGTGCTCGACGAGAGCCTCGGGCTGCTCACCGGCACCACCGCGGCCGCGCTTCTTGGCCCGCTTGCCGTTGCCGCCGCCACCGATCGAGCTCGGCTGCTCCATGTGCACGATCACGCCGCGCCCATTGCAGTGAACGCAGGTCTCGGAGAACGACTCCAGCAGCCCCTGGCCCACCCGCTTGCGGGTCATCTGGACCAGGCCCAGCGAGGTGACCTCGGCGACCTGGTGCTTCGTACGGTCGCGTCCCAGGCACTCCAGCAGGCGCCGCAGCACCAGGTCGCGGTTGGACTCCAGGACCATGTCGATGAAGTCGATGACGACGATGCCACCGAGGTCGCGCAGCCGCAGCTGACGCACGATCTCCTCGGCCGCCTCCAGGTTGTTCCTGGTGACGGTCTCCTCGAGGTTGCCGCCCTGACCGGTGAACTTGCCGGTGTTGACGTCGACGACGACCATCGCCTCGGTCTTGTCGATCACCAGCGAACCGCCGCTGGGCAGCCAGACCTTCCGGTCGAGCGCCTTCATCAGCTGCTCGTCGATCCGGTACGTCGCGAAGATGTCGACCTCGGAGGTCCACTTCGACAACCGGTCCGTCAGGTCGGGGGCGACATGCGCGACGTAACCGTGGATGGTCTGCCACGCGTCGTCACCGCTGACGATGACCTTCGAGAAGTCCTCGTTGAAGATGTCGCGGACGACCCTGACGGTCATGTCCGGCTCGCCGTAGAGCAGCGTCGGCGCGCTGGCGCTGCCGTTGCTCTTCGACTTCTTCTGGATGTCCTCCCACTGCTGCTGCAGCCGCTCGACGTCACGGCGCAGCTCGTCCTCGCTCGCACCCTCGGCCGCGGTACGGACGATGACGCCCGCGTCCTCGGGGACGATCTTCTTGAGGATGGTCTTCAGCCGGGCACGCTCGGTGTCGGGCAGCTTGCGGCTGATGCCGGTCATGGAGCCCTCGGGCACATAGACCAGGTAGCGGCCGGGCAGCGAGACCTGACTGGTCAGGCGGGCACCCTTGTGGCCGATCGGGTCCTTCGTCACCTGAACGAGGACGGACTGGCCGGACTTCAGCGCGGTCTCGATCCGGCGCGGCCCGTGGGCCATGCCGAGCGCCTCGAAGTTGACCTCACCGGCGTACAGGACGGCGTTGCGCCCCTTGCCGATGTCGACGAAGGCGGCCTCCATGGACGGCAGTACGTTCTGCACCTTGCCCAGGTAGACGTTGCCGACGTAGCTGGTGGCCTGCTCCTTGTTGACGTAGTGCTCGACGAGCACATTGTCCTCGAGGACACCGATCTGGGTGCGGTCGCCGTTCTGGCGGACGACCATCACGCGATCGACGGCCTCACGGCGGGCCAGGAACTCCGCCTCGGTGATGATCGGGACGCGGCGCCGGCCCTGCTCGCGACCTTCGCGGCGACGCTGCTTCTTCGCCTCCATACGGGTCGAGCCCTTGATGGACTGGACCTCGTCGAAGCCGGTGCCGGGCTCGCGCTCGGCCGCTTCCTTCCCACGCCGTTCGCGCGGCTCGCGGACCTTGACGACCGTACGCTCCGGGTCGTCCGTGCCGGACTCGGCCTCGGGCGACACGTCACCACTGCGACGGCGGCGACGACGACGGCGACGACTGCTGCTGGAACCGGAGGCGGCCGCCTCGTGGTCCTCTTCCTCCTCCTCGGCCTCGTGACCGCGCTCGTACTCGTCCTCGGACGTGTCGGCGGCGTGCTCGTCGGCGTGCTGCTCCGCGGCTTCGTCCGCCTCGCTGGGCTCACCGCGGCGACGGCGACGGCCACCACGACGGCGACGACGCGAAGGACGGTCCCCGTACTCGTCCGACTCCTCGCCCTCGTGCTCGGCTTCGCCCTCGGCCTCCGCCTCGAGCTCGTCCTCTGCGTGCTCCTCCACCGGGGCGACAGGGGCGGGCGCCCGGTCGGCGACCGGCTCGGCCTCGACGGCCTCACCGCGACGGCGGCGACGGCGACGGGAACCGGCCTGCGGTGCGGCCTCGGCGGCCGGAGCCGCCTCTTCGACCGACGGGGTCTCCTCGACCGTCTCGATCTCTTCCTCGGCCTCGTCGTAGTACGCGGGACCAGCGGCCGCAGCGGCGGCAGCGGCGGTCTCCGGGGTCTGGAACATCGGCTCGGCGAAGACCGGCGCCTGGAAGACGGCCACGGCGGGACGCGTCGCCCGACGGCTCTCGCGGGCGGGCTCCTCGACGTTGCCGGTGAACTCCGGCCGGCCTGCGGGGGCGGTGACCCGGCGGCGCTGACGGCCACGCGGCGCGGCGGCCTCGGTCTCCTCCTCCGGCTCGGCGACCGGCTCCTCGGCGGCCTCGGTCTCGACCACGGCCTCCACCGGCGCGACGGGCTCGACGATCTCGGCGGCCTGCGGGGCGCCCGCGGGCGAGGTGGCCTTGCGGGAGGCCCGACGACGACCACGCGGGGCAGCCGGCTCGGCAACCTCTGCGGTCTCGGTGACCTGTACGGCCTCCGGGGCCGCGACGGGCTCGACGATCTCGGCGCTCGTGGTGTCGCCCGACACAGGCTGCGGGGCACCCGCCGGAGCGGACGCCCGGCGGCGGGTACGGCCACGCGGGGCGGCGGCCTCGACAGGCTCGGCGACGGGCGCCTCGACCGGAGCGGCGGTCTCGACGACCGGCGCCGCCTCGACGACCTCAGCGGCCTGCGGGGCACCAGTGGGAGCCGTGGCCTTGCGCGTCGCGCGGCGACGCGCACGCGGCGCCGGAGCGGCCTCAGTGGGCTCTGCGGCCTCGACAGGCGCAGCAGCCTCGGGGGTCTCCTCGGCCTTCGGCGCACCCGCGGGAGCGGTTGCCTTGCGGGTCACCCGACGACGCGCACGGGGCGCCTCGGCGGGAGCAGCGGCTTCGGCAGGCTTCTCCACCTCGACGGCCTCGACGGCCTCGGCGGCCTGCGGGGCGCCCGCGGGGGTGGTCGCCTTGCGGACCGCGCGGCGGCGGGTACGCGCCGGCGGCGCGGCGTCCGCCTCGGCGGCAGCGGTGCCGGACGCTTCGGCGTCAACGGCCGGTATGGCCGGCGCGACTGCCTCGGCGGCTTCCGCGCCCGTGGCAGTCGCCGACGGCGGGCCTGCCGGGCGGGACGCTGCACGGCGCCTGCGGCGCGGCGGCAGCTTGTCGCCGGGGGCGTTGTTCTCTTCGGCGTTCCCGGACGTACCGGGTTCGATCGGTTCGAGCATGCGGGCGGTTCTCCCGTCACGCTCCCGGGCGCCGCGCCTGATTCCGGTCCGACACGGTCCGCATGCAAAACGCGGTACCGCCGTCCGGGGCGCGGGCGCCGCACGGGAGCTTGATGTCTGGCTCGCCGGTTCCGTCCGCGATGTGCGTACGGCCTGGCGAAAGTCTTATGGGTCAGCGCGCGGCCCGGCCCAGGTGGCTCCCGAGCCCGAGGGCTGCGCTACAACGACCGCCTTACGCGGAACCTGCACCTTCCGACGCCGTCGCGACAGCGGTCCCGGTGGCCGTGGATGGCACGGCCGGGGCTGCCTCGCGGTCGGGCGCGAGCGGGTCGGTCACCGTGCCGGACTCCTCGTCGAAGAGCCCCTGCGCCAGCCTGGTCACCGCTGCGGGGACCGGCGGCGCCAGGTCGGCCACAACGCGGAGACCGGACAGGACGTCGTCAGGTCGCACGGCAGGTGTCACGTGCCGAACAACCAGCCGCAGTATCGCACAGGGCGTGTCCACCGGCCTATCAGCGCCGGGATCGACGGCCTCGAGACCGGCGACTGCCGCACGGGCGTCGAAGGTCCGCATGCCGTTCTTCGTACGGCGCTGGACCTCGACGGTCTCGGCGCCGAGGAATCCGGCGACGGCCTTCTCGGCGTCCTCGAAGGGGACCCCGTCGAGCCGCATCTCCCACACGGAGGCGGTCAGCCGGTCGGCGAGACCCGAGGTGCGGGCCTCCACCGCGTCGGTGATGTCGAGGCCGTCCGGGAGCGACGCGTCGAGCAGTGCGCGCAACGTGTCGGGGTCCCGCGGCTCGGTGAGGGCGATCTCCAGGAACTCGGCCTCGCTGCCTGTGCCGGTGGGTGCGGCATTGGCGTACGAAACCTTGGGGTGCGGGGTGAAGCCCGCCGAGTAGGCCATGGGCACCTCGGCGCGCCGCAGCGCCCGCTCGAAAGCGCGCTGGAAGTCGCGGTGACTGGTGAACCGGAGGCGGCCGCGCTTGGTGTAGCGCAGTCGGATGCGCTGCACTGCCGGTGCGGGCGGCGGGCCTTCGGGCTGTCGCTTGCCCAGTGGTTCTTCTCCTCGGTGCGGAGCGGACGCGGTGGCACGCCGCCCTCGAAATACGGGGTGGCCCGGGGGTGTCCGGTCCGGCTCACCCCTGCTTGCGCAGGGAGATCTCGGGTTCGGGCGCCGCGCTGGGCACAGTCGTTGTACTACCCAGAGTACGCGCAAGGCGGCCCACCGGTTCCCGGGGCTCGTGGACCGGGCCCTTGCCGACCAGTGCGCGCCATGCGTCGCGGCGGGCCTGCCGCACGGTCTCGCGTGCGGTGCGCAGCGCGCTGCGGGCCGCACGTCCCGCCTCGACCGCGGCGCGCTTCGCGGGGGCCCAGACCGCGTCGCGCACGACATGGCCGACCGGGGTGCACACCGTGCGGTACGCCCAGGCCATCGGGGCGCCGATGAGATGCCACGCCAGCCAGGCAAGGCCACGGCCGACGGCCCGCGAGATGTGTCCTGCGATACGCCAGGCGACGCCGATCGCGGCGGCGATCTCGCGGCCGACCGGGGCGAGGACCCGCCGGTACAGCCAGGTCACGGGGGCGACGAGCAGCGTCGTGAAGAGCCGGGCGACGGCCGCCCCGAACCCGCGGGCGGCGGCGACGGCGCCACGGGCCAGCAGGGCGGCGAGCCAGGCGATGCCGTGGCCGAGCGGGGTGAGCAGTTCCCGGTACGTCCATGCCAGCGACAGCACGACCAGGTGCTCCACCAGCCAGGTGACGGCGGTCGCGAGCGGCACCAGGAGGTAGCGCCACACGCCGACAACAGGCCGGACGAAGAGCACGGTGAGCAACAGGCCGACCGCGGTGGCGACGCCCCGTCCGGCAGGGGTGAGAAGTTCGCGGTACACCCACCGCAGCCCATGCCCGACCGGGGTGAGCACCCACCTGTACAGCCGGACCAGCGGCGCCACGACCCCGTACCGGACCACGGGCACGACCACATACCGCCACAGCGCCACCCACGGCCACACGAAGACGGCCGCGCCCAGCCATCGCAGTCCCTGCCCGACCGCGGCGGCCAGCCACCGCAGCCCGTGCCCCAGCGGGGTGAGGACCGACTCGTACAGCCAGACCAGCGGGACGACCACGAGCACCCTGCCCAGCCAGGACACGGCCCGTCCCAGGGGGCGTAGCAGGACCCGGTCGGCGGCGCGGGCGGTGGCGACGAGCGCGTCCCAGACCATCCGTACGGGCAGGACGACGACCAGCACCACGACCCGTACCGGAATCCTGATGAGCGTGGTCAGGCAGCCGTCGCCGTTTTCGTAGTGCGCGGGTGCCTGATGCCCGCCGTACACGTGGGGCTGCTTCTCCTGGTCCATGGGACACAGGACGCGAAAGGCCCGGCCCAGGGTTTCCCGGGCCGGGCCTTCGTCATCGAGTTGTCACCCGAACGGTGACGCCCTGTGTGACGCGATGTCCGGTGTTACTTGACGACCGTCAGCGGGAGCAGCTTCTTGCCCGTCGGACCGATTTGAATGTCCAGGCCGAGCTGCGGGCACACGCCACAGTCGAAGCACGGGGTCCAGCGGCAGTCCTCGACCTCGGTCTCGTCGAGCGCGTCCTGCCAGTCCTCCCAGAGCCAGTCCTTGTCCAGACCGGAGTCCAGGTGGTCCCAGGGCAGGACCTCCTCGTACGTCCGCTCGCGGGTGGTGTACCAGTCGACGTCCACGCCGAACTCGGGAAGCGTCTTCTCGGCGCAGGCCATCCAGCGGTCGTACGAGAAGTGCTCGCGCCAGCCGTCGAAGCGGCCGCCGGACTCGTAAACGGCGCGGATGACCGAGCCGACACGGCGGTCGCCGCGCGAGAGCAGGCCCTCGACGATGCCGGGCTTGCCGTCGTGGTAGCGGAAGCCGATCGAGCGGCCGTACTTCTTGTCGCCGCGGATCTTGTCGCGCAGCTTCTCCAGCCGGGCGTCGGTCTCCTCGGCGCTCAGCTGCGGGGCCCACTGGAACGGGGTGTGCGGCTTGGGTACGAAGCCGCCGATGGAGACGGTGCAGCGGATGTCGTTCTGACCGGAGACCTCGCGGCCCTTGGCGATCACATTGACCGCCATGTCGCCGATCTGGAGGACGTCCTCGTCGGTCTCGGTGGGCAGGCCGCACATGAAGTACAGCTTCACCTGGCGCCAGCCGTTGCCGTACGCGGTGGCAACCGTCCGGATGAGATCTTCCTCCGAGACCATCTTGTTGATGACCTTGCGCATGCGCTCGGAGCCGCCCTCCGGGGCGAACGTGAGACCCGAACGGCGGCCGTTGCGGGTCAGCTCGTTGGCCAGGTCGACGTTGAACGCGTCGACGCGGGTGGAGGGCAGTGAGAGGCCGATCTTGTCCTCGGTGTACCGGTCCGCGAGCCCCTTGGCGATGTCGCCGATCTCACTGTGGTCCGCGGAGGAGAGCGAAAGGAGGCCGACCTCTTCGAAGCCGGTCGCCTTGAGACCCTTCTCGACCATGTCGCCGATGCCGGTGATGCTTCGCTCCCGCACGGGGCGCGTGATCATGCCGGCCTGGCAGAAACGGCAGCCGCGGGTGCAGCCGCGGAAGATCTCGACGGACATCCGCTCATGGACGGTCTCGGCGAGGGGGACGAGAGGCTGCTTCGGGTACGGCCACTCGTCGAGGTCCATGACGGTGTGCTTGGACACGCGCCACGGCACGCCCGACTTGTTCGGCACGACGCGGCCGATACGGCCGTCCGGGAGGTACTCGACGTCGTAGAACCGCGGTACGTAGACGCCACCGGTCCGCGCGAGGCGGAACAGCACCTCCTCGCGCCCGCCGGGCCGGCCTTCGGCCTTCCAGGCGCGGATGATCTCGGTGATCTCCAGGACCGCCTGCTCGCCGTCGCCGATGACCGCGCAGTCGATGAACTCCGCGATCGGCTCGGGGTTGAACGCCGCGTGGCCGCCGGCGAGGACGATCGGGTCGTCGAGACCGCGGTCCTTGGCATCCAGCGGGATGCCGGCGAGGTCGAGGGCAGTGAGCATGTTGGTGTAGCCGAGCTCCGTGGAGAAGCTCAGTCCGAAGACGTCGAACGCCTTCACCGGGCGGTGGCTGTCCACCGTGAACTGCGGCACCTTGTGCTCGCGCATCAGCTCTTCGAGGTCCGGCCACACGCTGTACGTGCGCTCGGCCATGACGCCCTGGCGCTCATTGAGTACCTCGTACAGGATCATGACGCCCTGGTTGGGCAGCCCGACCTCGTACGCGTCCGGGTACATGAGCGCCCAGCGGACGTCGCATTCGTCCCACGGCTTGACGGTGGAGTTGAGCTCACCGCCGACGTACTGGATGGGCTTCTGCACATGCGGGAGCAGAGCTTCGAGCTGTGGGAAGACCGAATCGACAGACATCGCGAACTTTCGAGAGCCGGCAGTGGTGACCATCCAGCGTACCCCGGCGCTCAGCTTGTCAGCTCCGACCGCAATTCCGGCCGGGAGGCCCGCTCCCACACCCCGGGCAGTTCCCGTTCGCGGGCGGCCGCGTCCGCCTCCTCCCGCCCGTACAGCAGACCCCACGTGAAGGTGGACTCCCCCGCCGCGTGCGCCTGGGCGGCCACGGTGCGCAGGGCTTCGCGGGCTACGACGCTGTCCTGGTGGTCGCCGAGCACGGTCTGCACAGCCTTCATCCGCTTGGCGAACTTCTCGGCGGGCCTGCCCAGCGCGGGGGTGGCCGCCTCCCCCGCGTACCTGGCCCGCTTGGCGGCCTTGCGGGCCTCGTGCATCGCCACGTCCCGGCTCTGGCCCGCGGGGAGGTCCAGGGCGTGGCCGATCCGGGTGGCCAGCCGCGCGTAGTCCTTCAGGACGGCGCGCGGCAGGGCGTCCCGCGGGCCGCGGTCCGCGCCGGGCAGCAGCGGCGGGTCGGCGAGGAACGCGTGGAGTGTGTCGAGGAGCGTCAGATACCGCTTCCCGTCGAGTACGCCGACGGTCCGGCGCCGGGAACCTGAGCGGCGGGCGGTGGACCAGATGCGCAGGCGGCTGCGGACGGGGCCGAGGACGAGGGTGCGGGACAGGTCCGCGATCCGGGTGCGGAGCCGTTCGTCGAGGACCTCCTGGTCCCGGTCGACACCGAGCTCCGCGGCCAGCCACTTCAGTTCGTCACCGATCGGATCGGTGACCGTCCGGTCCAGGATCTTCCGGTACGTCCTGAAGGCGCTGCGCAGCCGGCGTGTGGCGACCCGCATCTGGTGCACGGAGTCGGGCAGATCGCGGCGTACGGCGGGGTCGAGGGCGACGATCGCCGTGATCTGGTCGCGTGCGTACGCCAGGACGTGGTCGCCCGCCGTCCGGGGCCGCGGCTTGCCGTCCCCCTTCGGGCGCTGCTTCTGTTTCGGGGCTGTCTCGTCGAGGGCCCTGGCCAGTTTGGACGCCGCCGCGGAGGGACGTACGCCGCCCTTGCGCAGCCGGCGTTCGACGGCGTCGAGGAAGGCGGGGTCCTGGTCGTCGGCGAGTTCGACCTCGATCTCGGTCCAGGCGGCGGTGCCGCCGCCGCCCGTGAGACGCTCGGCCCGGACCTCATCGACGCTGAGTTCGGCGAGCAGCGTGCCGTCGGCGTCGAGCAGGTGGTGGACGTCCCGGGTGGAGAGCAGCCGGACGACGGGGACGAGCTCCGTCTCGCGGACCCGGGAGCGCAGCAGCCCTGCGAGGCTGTTCGGAAGGGTGTCGGAGAGCGGGGCCTGGATCTCGTCGCGGATCCCGGAGGCGACCGGGAATTTGAGGTGCCAGCCGGCGTCGGCGCCGCCGGTGCGGCGGCGCAGGGTGAGCGCGTCGGCCGCGAGCCGGTGGTCCTCGGTGTCGTAGTAGACGGCGTCCAGCTCCGTGACGCCGCGGTGGTCCACGGCCGCGACGCCGGCCACCCGGGTCAGATCGGGAAGCCGGGTATCGACGGTGGCTTCGTACTTTCGCTCGATTTCACGCTTCGAGTCCGCCATCGGACCTACTTTCGAGTGAACCGTCGGCTTCACCCGCAGCAACGCTGAGGCGTGTTCTAAGTTGTACACCTGTCCTCGGGCAGCGGTCAGGGCTTGGCCGTCAGGAGGTTCATCTGAACCGAGTGAGAAGCCGCCCCGTTCTCGGGGCGGAGGAGTCACGAACCGAATCTAGACGCTCGCTCGCTCGCATCGCGATCGATTCCGTTCCCTGAGCAGTCCCTTGCCGGGACCTGGTGCACACCCGGTTCCGGCTAGGGACTGCACGCGGCGAGGACACGCCTACGCCGACATCGGCCGCTGCACCCGGATCGACTGGAGCAGTCCGATGGCCACCCAGACGGCGAACATCGATGACCCTCCGTACGACACGAACGGCAGCGGGAGTCCGGCGACCGGCATGATGCCGAGCGTCATCCCGATGTTCTCGAACGCCTGGAAGGCGAACCAGGCGATGATTCCGGCGGCGACGATCGTGCCGTACAGCTCGGTGGTCTCGCGGGCGATCCGGCAAGCGCGCCACAGGACGACGCCGAGGAGGACGAGGATCAGTCCGGCGCCGAGGAAGCCGAGTTCCTCGCCCGCGACGGTGAAGACGAAGTCGGTCTGCTGCTCGGGAACGAACTGGCCGGTGGTCTGGGTGCCATGGAAGAGGCCGGTGCCGGTGAGTCCGCCGGAGCCGATGGCGATGCGGGCCTGGTTGGTGTTGTAGCCGACGCCCGCCGGGTCGAGCGCCGGGTTGGCGAAGGCGGCGAAGCGGGCGATCTGGTAGTCGTCGAGCAGGCCGAGCTGCCAGACGGCGATGGCTCCGGCCGCGCCGGCGCCGAGGAGTCCGAAGACCCAGCGGTTCGACGCGCCGGAGGCCAGGAGGACGCCGAGCACGATGACGGCCATGACCATCACGGAGCCGAGGTCCGGCATCCCCATGACGATCACCATCGGGACGAGCGCGAAACCGAGTGCCTTGGCGACGGTCCGGTGGTCGGGGTACAGCTGGTCGCCGGCGTCGACGCGGGCGGCGAGGACCATCGCCATCACCAGGATGATGGTGATCTTGGTGAACTCGGACGGCTGCAGGGAGAAGCCGCCGCCGATGATGATCCAGGCGTGGGCACCGTTGACGGTGGCGCCGAGCGGGGTGAGGACCGCGAGGATCAGGAGTACCGAGAGGCCGTAGAGGACCGGGACGGCGCCGCGCAGGGTGCGGTGGCCGAGCCAGATCGTGCCGACCATCAGGGCGAAGCCGATGCCGGTGTTGAGGGCGTGCCGCAGCAGGAAGTAGTACGGGTCGCCGTGGTTGAGGGATTCCCGGCCGCGGGTCGCCGAGTAGACCAGGGCCGCGCCGATGAAGGAGAGCGCGACCGCGGAGCCGAGCATCGGCCAGTCGAGCCGGCGCACGACGGAGTCGCGGGCGGTGAGTCTGCCCCAGATGCCGCGGTCGGGGGCGTACCGGGAGACGGAGAAGCCGGCCATCAGTCGCGCCTCCCGAGCACCGCGGCGAGTGTCTGCTCCTCCGGGGTCTTCTGTGAGTTCGGGTCGTAGGGCTTGATCGTCGGGGCGTCGATCGAGCCGTCGTGCTGGATCTTGGGCAGGGACTTCTGCGGGGTGGCCAGCAGTGCCTTCTTGAGGTCCTGCTTGCCGGAGTCGTCGAGTCCGTAGATCGCGTCGTAGATGTTGCGGACGGCGGGCCCGGAGGCGCCGGAGCCCGTACCACCTTGGGAGATCGTCATGACGACCGAGTAGTCCTTGGTGTACGTGGCGAACCAGGAGGTCGTCTGCTTGCCGTAGACCTCGGCCGTGCCCGTCTTGGCGTGCATCGGGATCTTGTCCTGCGGCCAACCGCCGAATCGCCAGGCGGCGGTGCCGCGGGTCGCGACTCCCGCCAGCGCCCCCTCCATCTGCTTCAGGGTCTTGGCGCTGGCCGGCAGCTTGCCGTGCGAATGGGGCTCGATCATGCGGACGTTCTTGCCGTCGGGGCTGATGATCGCCTTGCCGACGGTCGGGTCGTAGAGCGTGCCGCCGTTGCTGATCGCGGCGTAGATGGTCGCCATCTGGATCGGGGTGACGAGGGTGTCGCCCTGGCCGATGGAGTAGTTGATCGCGTCATAGGCGTGCAGCTTCATGCCCTCGAGGCAGTTCTCGTGGGCGAGCACGGTGCCGAAGTCCTTCTTCTTGGGCCATTGCTTGCCCTGTTCGCACCAGGCGTCCTTGTTGGCCTTCCAGAAGTCCTTCTTCCACTGGCGGTCGGGGACCCGGCCGGTGACCTCGTTGGGAAGGTCGATGCCGGTCTCCTTGCCGAGACCGAACTGGTGGGCGGTCTTGAAGAACCAGTCCTTGGGGTTCTTCTTGGGCTTCAGCCCGCCGTCCTTCTGCCACTGCTGGTGGCCGAGGGCGTAGAAGACGGTGTCGCAGGAGACCTCGAGCGCCTGGCCCAGGGTGATCGGGCCGTGGCTCTGCGATTCGAAGTTCTTGTAGGTCTGGCCGTCGGCGCTGTACGAGCTGCCGCAGTTGTAGCGGCCGTCGAACGGGTAGCCCGCCCTGACGGAGGCCGCGGTCGAGATGACCTTGAAGATCGAGCCCGGTGCAGCCTGGCCCTGGATGGCCCGGTTGAGCAGCGGATAGTTGGACTTCTTGCTGGTCATCCGGGCGTAGTCCTTGCCCGAGATGCCGCCGACCCAGGCGTTGGGGTCGTAGTCGGGGTTGGACGCCATCGCGACGACTCGGCCCGTCTTGGCCTCCATGACGACGACGGCGCCCGAGTCGGCCTTGTAGTTCTGGTCGGTGTTCTTGTCGAAGGTCTTACGGGCCGTCTTCATGGCCTCGTTGAGCTCGTACTCCGCAACGGCCTGGACCCGGGCGTCGATGGAGGTGACGACGCTCGATCCGGGCTCCGCCTTGTCGTTCTTCGCCTGGCCGATGACCCGGCCGAGGTTGTCGACCTCGTAGCGGGTGACGCCGGCCTTGCCGCGCAACTCCTTGTCGTACGTGCGCTCCAGGCCGGAGCGGCCGACCTGGTCGGAGCGGAGGTACGGCGAGTTGGTGTTCTGGGCCTTGGTGATCTCTTCGTCGGTGACGGGCGAGAGGTAGCCGAGGACCTGGGCGGTGTTGGACTTGCCGGGAGAGGCGTAGCGGCGTACGGCGGTGGGTTCGGCGGTGATGCCGGGGAAGTCTTCGGCGCGTTCGCGGATCGTCAGGGCCTGCTGGGTGGTGGCCTTGTCGGTGACCGGGATCGGCTGGTACGGCGAGCCGTTCCAGCAGGGCTGCGGGGTTTTCGCGTCGCAGAGCCGGACCTTGTCGAGGACGTCCTTCGGCTTCATGTCGAGCACATCGGCGAGCCGGGTCAGAACGCTCTTGCCGTCGTCGTCCATCTTCAGCAGCTCGGTGCGGCTGGCGGAGACGACGAGGCGGGTCTCGTTATCGGCGAGGGGCGCGCCGCGGGCGTCGAGGATGGAGCCGCGGACGGCGGGCTGCACGACCTGCTGGACGTGGTTGCTCCTCGCCTCGTCGGTGTATTCCCGGCCGTTGCGGATCTGGAGGTACCAGAGGCGGCCGCCGAGTGTCAGAAGCAGGGAGAAGACGAGGACTTGGATGACGATGAGCCTGATCTGGACCCGCTGGGTCCGGCCCGTCTCCGGAATGTTGCTCACGGGGCGCCCCCGGTGGTCGGGCCGGGTGTCCGGGGGGTGCCCCCTGGGAGATACAGCCTCACAGTCGCTTGGCTCCCTTGATCCGTCCGGCCCGTGCCGACCGGTTGCGGGCGACCTTCACCCGCAGTCCGCCGCGCTGGCTGCCGATCCTGAGTCCGGTGCCGGAGGAGAGCCAGCCCGAGGCCACGTCTCCGCCGGAGGGTTCGGAGATCGGGTCGTTCTCGGTGCGTCTGGCGAGCGCCATGATCAGTGGAACGGTGAACGGCGCGAGAAGCAGATCGTAGACAGCGGCGGTGAACACCAGGCCGCCGAGGCCGACATGACGGGCGGCGGTGTCGCCGACGAGGGCGCCGACGAGGGCGTACAGCAGCGTGGATCCGATTGCGGCGGCCACGACCACGGTCATCGGCGCCAACGCGGACTTGAGCCGGCCGTTCTCCGGCCGGGCCAGTCCGGCGGCGTAGCCGATGATGCACAGGACCATGGCGTAGCGCCCGGCGGCGTGGTCGGCGGGCGGCGCCAGGTCGGTGAGGAGCCCCGCGCCGAAGCCGATCAGGGCACCGGCCACATGCCCGTACACCAGGGAAAGGCCGACGACGACGAGCAGCAGCAGATCGGGGACGGCGCCGGGGAGTTGGAGGCGTGCGAGTACGGAGACCTGGACGACCAGGGCGAACACGACCAGAACGGCGGAGAGCAGAGTCCGGTTGAAGCGCATGGGGATCAGCTCTACCTCTGCTCGTTGACCGCGTTGCCGGTGGTTCCGGTGGGGCTGGGACTCCCACTGGGACTGCCGCTCGGGGTCCCGTTGACGTTCCCCACGACCTTTCCGTTGGTATCGACGATGTCACCGTTGGGCGAGATGGTGACGGTGACCGTCGGGGTGGGGGTGGGTTTCGGTTTGGCGGGCTGCTTCGGCAGGACCATGTCGCGCGGGTCCTCGCGCGGTGCCTGGACGACGACGCCGACGATGTCGAGTCGGCTGAAGCCGACATACGGGCGGACATAGACGGTACGGGTGAGGTCGCCGCCGGACGGGTCGACGCGGACCACCTCGCCGACCGGGACTCCGGGCACGAACGGCTTGTCCTTGCTGGAGCCGAAGGTGACCAGCCGGTCGCCCTTCTTCACCTGGGCCTTGCCGTTGAGGAATTGAACGGAGATCGGGCGGTCGCCCTGGCCGGTGGCGAAGCCGAGTTCGTCGGTCTTCTCCATCCGGGTGCCGACGGTGAAGTCGGGGTCGTTGGCGAGGAGCACCGTCGCGGTGTCCGGGCCGACGGTGGTGACGCGGCCGACGAGTCCGTCGCCGTTGATGACGGTCATGTCGCGCTTGAGGCCGTCGTTGGAGCCCGCGTCGATGGTGACGGTCCAGGAGAAGCCCTGGGCCGCTCCTATGGCGATGACCTCGGCGGCCTTGATGCCGTACTGCCCGGCGGCGGACTTCTTCAGCATCTTGTCGAGTTCGCGCACCCGGTTGCGGTTGCGGTCGTCGCTGCCGAGCTTCATCTTCAGCGCGGTGTTCTGCTGCTCCAGGGCGGCAATCCGGTTGTGCCGTTCACCGGAGTCGCGGATCGCCCCTATGGCGTTGCCCACCGGATCGACGGCTGCCGCAACGCCGTTCTCGACCGGCCCGAAGGCCGTTGCGGCGGCCCGCCGGGCGCCGTCCACCGGTGACTCCTCGCCGCCGCGGATGTCCACCGTAATCAGTGCGAATGCGATGGCGATCAGCAGCACCAGGAGCAGCCGGCTCTCTCGTGTGTCCCTCACGTGCGGCGGCCGTGCCTTCCTCGTCGGAATGTTCGTGCCTGTATATCAACGATCCGCCGTATGGGGCGGCAGCGCCCGTACGGCGGACCGCTGTGTTGTCGTTCCCGGTGTTACCTGCGGGGCTGGGCGTCCAGCACCTGCTGGAGCGCCTCGAACTCCTCGACGCACTTACCGGATCCGAGTGCCACCGAGTCCAGCGGGTCCTCGGCGATGTGGATCGGCATGCCGGTCTCACGGCGCAGCCGCTCGTCCAGTCCGCGCAGCAGCGCGCCGCCGCCGGTGAGGACGATGCCGCGGTCCATGACGTCGCCGGAGAGCTCCGGCGGGCACTTGTCGAGCGTGGTCTTCACCGCGTCGACGATCGCGTTGACCGGTTCCTCGATGGCCTTGCGGACCTCCGCGGCGGAGACGACGACCGTCTTGGGCAGGCCGGAGACCAGGTCGCGGCCGCGGATCTCGGTGTGCTCGTCCTTGTCCAGGTCGTACGCCGAGCCGATCGTGATCTTGATCTGTTCGGCGGTGCGCTCACCGAGGAGGAGTGAGTACTCCTTCTTGATGTGCTGGATGATCGCGTTGTCCAGCTCGTCACCGGCGACCCGGATCGACTGGGCAGTGACGATTCCTCCGAGCGAGATCACGGCGACCTCGGTGGTGCCGCCACCGATGTCGACCACCATGTTGCCGGTGGCCTCGTGGACCGGCAGCCCGGAACCGATGGCCGCGGCCATGGGCTCCTCGATGATGTGCACCTGCCGCGCCCCGGCCTGCGTCGACGCCTCGATGACGGCGCGTCGCTCGACCCCGGTGATGCCCGAGGGCACGCAGACGACGACCCGCGGGCGGGCCAGGTAGCGGCGCTTGTGGATCTTCAGGATGAAGTAGCGAAGCATCCGCTCCGTGATCTCGAAGTCGGCGATCACGCCGTCCTTCAAGGGCCGTACGGCAACGATGTTGCCCGGTGTACGCCCGATCATCTTCTTGGCCTCGGAACCGACCGCCAGAATGCCGCCGGTGTTGGTGTTGATGGCCACGACGGACGGCTCGTTCAGAACGATGCCGCGCCCCCTGACGTACACCAGCGTGTTGGCAGTCCCTAGGTCGATAGCCATGTCACGGCCGATGAACGACATTGAGTTCCCCTTGTTCCCCATGAGGATGCGTCGGGCCTTCCCAAGAAGCGGTTATGGCTTGTTTTGGTAGGCGAGGTGAGCGCTGCGGGCGTGGAAGATTCCATCGTAGTGCCGTGTTCACGGACACCGCGCGAGGGTCCTTCGCCATTGTGGGCGGAACGGGTGGCCGTTCCACTCATGGTGACGTTAAGTCGGAGGGATGCGTTCCCGCGATCGGGGACCCTATGCCGAAGGGCGACCGAATTACTTCGGTCGCCCCGGGCCATGAGCGCTGTTTGGCTGATTCGAGGTCAGGAAAGCCCCGGAAAGAACAGCTTCAGTTCACGCTCAGCAGACTCCTCGGAGTCCGAGGCGTGGATGAGGTTCTCGCGGGTGATCGTGCCGAAGTCGCCACGGATGGAGCCGGGCGCGGCGGCGATCGGGTCGGTCGGGCCGGCCAGGGCACGGACGCCCTCGATGACCCGCTCGCCCTCGGCGACCAGGACGACGACGGGGCCGGACTGCATGAACTCGACGAGCGGCTCGTAGAACGGGCGGCCGACGTGCTCGGCGTAGTGCTGCTCCAGGGTCGCACGGTCGAGCGTGCGCAGCTCCAGCGCGGTGACCTGCCAGCCGGCTTTGCGCTCGATCCGGCCGACGATCTCGCCGATCAGCCCACGCCTGACAGCGTCGGGCTTGAGAATGACGAGGGTGCGCTGAGTCATGTGTGGCTCCTTGAGGGCATGCGGGTGCGGTGAGGCGAGGTTACAGGGGCACGGAGACGGGCCGGCGGCCGGGTTTGCCCGACGTGCCCGGCTTCAGGTTTCAGAGCCTGTCGGGTGACCTTGACCGGAAAGCGGACGCGGTCTGGTGCGTGCGATTCCAAGGCGCTGGAAGGTCCTCGGATGGGGTCTCCCCTGCTCGAACGAAGCTGAGAGCTCGGGGAAGGAGCTACTAGGGCATTTCGGCAACGCGGGAAGCGTGCGTGCCAGGGCGTGGCCGCCCGATCAGAGGTCACCCGACAGGCTCTCAGCTGCCGGCCGAGGCTTCGGTCGCCGCCTGCGCCGCCCAGCGCGCCTTCGCCTCGTCGACCTTGCGACCGTAGTGCACCGAGGCCCACCACAGTCCGCCGAAGACCAGCCCCAGGATGAACATCATCGGGACGACGAACCCGCTGGCGACGAGTGCCACCTGGAGCGCCCAGCCGAGGGCTGTGCCGCCGGGGCGGGTGATCATCCCGCAGAGCAGGACGGAGAGCAGCATGCCGATGCCGCAGACCGACCAGACGGTGGTGTTCGAGAGGTCGTCGGACTTCATGGCGACGAGTCCGGCGAAACCGATCACGAAGAATTCGCCGATCAGCGTCGACGCGCAGAGCGTACGCACAGGGTCAGTGCCTTCCCAGAAGCAGCCGGGCCTCGCCGACCGTGATCACGGAGCCGGTCACCAGGACGCCGGCGCCCGCGTACTCGTCCTCCTCCTCGGCGAGGGTGATCGCCGCCTCCAGCGCGTCGTCGAGGCGCGGTTCGACCTGGACGCGGTCGCCGCCGAAGACCTCGACCGCGACAGCGGCCAGCTCGTCGGTGTCCATCGCGCGGCCGCTGGAGTTCTGGGTGACGACGACCTCGGCGAAAATCGGCTCGAAGGCTTCGAGGAGCCCCCGGACGTCCTTGTCGTCGCTCGCGCCGACCACGCCGATCAGCCGGGAGAAGCCGAACGCCTCGGACAGCCCGTCGGCGGTGGCGCGGGCGCCCGCCGGGTTGTGGGCCGCGTCCAGGACGACGGTCGGGCTGCTCCGGACGACTTCGAGGCGGCCCGGCGAGCGGACCGAGGCGAAGGCCCGGCGGATCGTGTCGATGTCGAGCGAGCCGGGCTGCTCGGCGCCGATGCCGAAGAACGCCTCGACCGCGGCGAGCGCCACCGCCGCGTTGTGCGCCTGGTGGGCGCCGTACAGCGGGAGGAAGACCTCCTCGTACTCGCCCCCGAGGCCGCGCAGCGTCAGAAGCTGGCCGCCGACCGCGATCTCGCGGGAGACGACGCCGAACTCCATGCCCTCGCGAGCGACCGTGGCGTCGACCTCGACGGCCTTCTTCAGCATGACCTGCGCGGCGTCGACCGGCTGCTGGGCCAGGATGACGGTGGCGTCCTGCTTGATGATCCCGGACTTCTCACCGGCGATCTCGGCGGGCGTGGCGCCGAGCCGGTCGGTGTGGTCCAGCGAGATGGGGGTGACGACGGCGACCGAGGAGTCGATCACGTTCGTCGCGTCCCAGCTGCCACCCATGCCGACCTCGACGACCGCGACGTCGACCGGCGCGTCGGCGAAGGCCGCGTACGCCATGCCGGTCAGCACCTCGAAGAAGGAGAGCCGGTAGGGCTGCTGGGCGTCGACCATCTCGACATACGGCTTGATGTCGTTGTACGTCTCGATGAACCGCTCCGGGTCCATCGGCGAACCGTCCAGGCTGATCCGCTCGGTGATCGACTGGACGTGCGGCGAGGTGTAGCGGCCGGTGCGCAGCTCGAAGGCGCCGAGCAGGGCCTCGATCATGCGGGCGGTGCTGGTCTTGCCGTTGGTGCCGGTGATGTGGATCGACGGGTACGCGTGCTGCGGCTCGCCGAGCACGTCCATCAGTGCGGCGATCCGCGACACGGACGGTTCGAGCTTCGTCTCGCCCCAGCGGCCGGCGAGCTCCTGCTCCACCGCGCGCAGCGCCTTGTCCACCTCCGGGTCGGCGGGTCGGGCGGGGACCTCGTCACCCGGGACCGGTCCCGAGACCGTGCGCAGGGTGCGGCTGCCGGCCTCGATCACCGCCAGGTCGGGGTCGCGTTGGGTCGCTTCGTCGACGATCTCCGCGAAGGTGTCGTCGGACTCGGACGCGTCGTGCCGGTCTGAAGGGCGGGGCTCACTCACGGGTCCCAGTCTACGGATCGGGACGGACATCCGGCGCGGGGCCCGGCAACGGTCACGAATCGCCCTCCCGAGCCGCTGACGGCACGACGCGCCCAGGGGGCACATGATGGTCCCTGCCCTCTGGGCCTGACTGCGGCGCCCGAGCGGTGCGCGCCCCGGAGTCCGGGCGGACGGCTGCCCTGTACCGGACACGCCGTACGAGCCGCTGCCGCGGACCCGGCCGCGGCGCGGGCGCCGGAACGGGTACGGCGAAGCCCCCGTGTCCCTGGTCGGTCAGGGGCACGGGGGCTTCGCGCTCAGATCATCAGCTCTGCGGCAGGTTCGCCAGCTGAGCGGTGATCCGCGTGATGTCCGCGTCGGCCTTGGCGAGCCGGGTACGGATCTTGTCGACCACGTTGTCCGGAGCCTTGGCCAGGAACGCCTCGTTGCCGAGCTTCGCGCCCGCCTGGGCCTTCTCCTTCTCGGCGGCGCCGAGGTCCTTCGTCAGGCGCTTGCGCTCGGCCTCCACGTCGATGGTGCCGGACAGGTCGAGGGCGACGGTGGCGCCCGCGACCGGCAGCGACGCGGTGGCGTGGAAGCCGTCACCGGCGGGCTGCAGGCGCAGCAGCTGGCGGATGGCCGCCTCGTGCGGGGCGAGCGCCGTGCCGGTCAGGGTGAGCTCGGCCGGCACCTTCTGGCCGGGCTGGAGGCCCTGGTCGGAGCGGAACCGGCGGACCTCGGTGACGACCTGCTGGACGAGCTCGATCTCCTGCTCGGCGGCCGCGTCGCGGAAGCCGGAGTCCTTCGGCCAGTCGGCGATGACGACGGACTCGCGGCCGGTCAGCGTGGTCCAGAGCGTCTCGGTGACGAACGGGACGACCGGGTGCAGGAGCCGCAGCATCACGTCGAGGACCTCGCCGAGGACCCGGCCGGAGACCTTCGCCTGCTCGCCACCCGCGAAGAACGTGGTCTTCGACAGCTCGACGTACCAGTCGAAGACCTCGTCCCACGCGAAGTGGAAGAGCGCCTCGCTGAGCTTGGAGAACTGGAAGTCGTCGTAGAACGCGTCGACTTCGGCGACGGTCTTGTTGAGCTTCGACAGGATCCAGCGGTCCGTCGCCGACATCTGCGACGGGTCGGGCAGCTCGCCCTCGATCGTGGCGCCGTTCATCAGCGCGAAGCGCGTGGCGTTCCAGATCTTGTTGGCGAAGTTGCGGGAGCCCTGGACCCAGTCCTCGCCGATCGGGACGTCGACGCCCGGGTTGGCACCGCGCGCCAGGGTGAACCGCAGGGCGTCCGAGCCGTACTTGTCCATCCAGTCGAGCGGGTTGACGACGTTGCCGAACGACTTCGACATCTTCTTGCCGAACTCGTCACGGACCATGCCGTGCAGAACGATGGTCCCGAAGGGCGGGACACCATCGTTGACGTACAGGCCGAACATCATCATCCGGGCGACCCAGAAGAAGAGGATGTCGTAGCCGGTGACGAGGACGGAGTTCGGGTAGAACTTCGCGAGGCTGTCGGTCTGCTCCGGCCAGCCGAGCGTGGAGAACGGCCACAGGCCGGAGGAGAACCAGGTGTCCAGGACGTCGCTGTCCTGCGTCCAGCCCTCGCCCGTGGGGGCCTCGTCGTCCGGTCCGACGCAGACGACCTCGCCGTTCGGGCCGTACCAGACGGGGATGCGGTGACCCCACCAGAGCTGGCGCGAGATCGTCCAGTCGTGGAGGTTGTCGACCCAGTCGAAGTACCGCTTCTCCATCTCCTGCGGGTGGATCTTGACCTTGCCGTCGCGGACGGCGTCACCGGCCGCCTTGGCGAGCGGGGCGACCTTGACCCACCACTGGAGGGACAGCCGGGGCTCGATGGTGGTCTTGCAGCGCGAGCAGTGGCCGACGGAGTGGAGGTACGGACGCTTCTCGGTGACGATCCGGCCCTCGGCGCGCAGCGCGCCGACGATGGCGGAGCGGGCCTCCAGGCGGTCGAGTCCCTCGAAGGGGCCGGGGACGGTGATGACCGCGCGCTCGTCCATGACCGTGAGGAACGGCAGGTCGTGGCGCTTGCCGATCTCGAAGTCGTTCGGGTCGTGCGCGGGCGTCACCTTGACGGCGCCCGTGCCGAACTCCGGGTCGACGTGGTGGTCTGCGACGACGGGGATCGTACGGTCGGTGAGCGGCAGCTTGATGCGCGTGCCGACGAGGTGCTTGTAGCGCTCGTCGTCGGGGTGGACGGCGACGGCGGTGTCACCGAGCATCGTCTCGGCGCGGGTGGTGGCGACGACGATGGTCGCGTCACCGTCGCCGTACTTCATGGAGACGAGCTCGCCGTCGTCGTCCTGGTACTCGACCTCGATATCGGAGATCGCGGTCAGACACCGGGGGCACCAGTTGATGATGCGTTCGGCGCGGTAGATCAGCCCGTCGTCGTACATCTTCTTGAAGACGGTCTGGACGGCGGTGGAGAGACCCTCGTCCATGGTGAAGCGCTCACGGGACCATGCGACGCCCTCGCCGAGGCGGCGCATCTGTCCGGAGATCTGGCCGCCGGACTCGTTCTTCCACTGCCAGACGCGCTCGACGAAGGCCTCACGGCCCAGGTCGTGGCGGGACTTGCCCTCCTTGCCGAGCTCACGCTCGACGACGTTCTGGGTGGCGATGCCGGCGTGGTCCATGCCGGGCTGGTACAGCGCCTCGAAGCCCTGCATGCGCTTGCGCCGGACAAGGGCGTCGATCAGCGTGTGCTCGAAGGCGTGCCCCAGGTGCAGGCTGCCCGTGACGTTCGGCGGCGGGATGACGATGGAGTACGGCGGCTTCTCGCTGTGCTCGTCGGCTTCGAAGTAACCACGTTCTACCCAGCGCTCATACAGCTTCCCCTCTACCTCGGCCGGTGCGTACTGGGTCGGCAGTTCGGGGTTGCTGGCTGGCGTCTGCTGAGTGTTCTCGGTCACGGGGGACAGTTTAGGGCCGCCACAGTCGTGTACTGAAACTGGTTTGTCGAGTAACGGTGTGACTCCCGTTGCTCCACGCGGGTGAAGCTTCCGTCAGGATGTTCGGAACGCATAAGCATGACGAACAGGGGACACCGCAGATGAGCTACAACCAGCCGGGCCCGTACGGCGGCCAGCCTCCGCAGGGCCAGCCCGGACCGTACGGCGGCCAGCCTCCGCAGGGTCAGCCCGGCCCGTACGACCAGCAGCCGGGCCCGTACGGCCAGCCGCCGCAGGGCGGCCAGCCGGGTTACGGGTACCCGCAGCAGGCCCCCCAAGGTGTTCCGCAGCAGCCTCAGCCGGGCTACGGGTACCCGCAGGCCCAGCAGCCGGGCCCGTACGGCCAGCAGCCCCAGGCTCCGTACGGCCAGGCCCCATACGGCGGCCAGATGCCGATGCCCCCGGCCCCTCCGAAGAAGAAGACCGGCCTGATCATCGGCGGCGCGGTCGTGGCGCTGGCGGTCATCGCGGGCGGGGCGTACTTCCTGACGTCGGGCGGCGGCAGCAACACGCTCAGCGACGACGGTCCGCACAAGCTGGCCACGCCGGCGAAGGTGTTGGGCGAGTACAACCGCTTCGGCGGTGACAACTCGGGCGTGAAGCAGGACGACAAGACCACGAAGGAACTGACGGCCAGCGGCATCGAGAACGGCAAGGCCGTCACCGGGATCTACTCGACCGCGGATCTCAGCAATTTCGACCCCAGCGATCCAAGTACCGCGCCCGACATCGCAACCGCGAAGGGCATCACCTATATCGGTGCTTACGGCAAGGTCAAGGACCCTGCCAAGGCGCTGGACACATTCTTCGCCACGCTGAAGAAGAGCGCATCCGAGGACTCGAAGAAGGACACCCAGCTGGTCGGCGAACCGGAGGAGGTGTCTCCCTCCGGCTTCGAGAACGGCATCATGAAGTGCCAGGCCGCCAAGGGCAAGGACGCCGCGTCCGGCAAGTTGAAGACCGACTGGTTCTGCGCCTGGTCGGACTACAGCACCATGGCGATGGTGTCACCCGGCGACGCCACCAAGAACATCGACAAGGACACCGCTGCCAAGATCACGACGGATCTCCGCAAGGAGATCCGCGTCAAGGAGTAGGTTCCCGAACGCCGAAGGGGCGCCCGGCCCCGTGAAAAGCCCGGGCCCCCCGCGGGTGA